>JAYVEZ010000416.1:0-4261 GCA_043773645.1 Cytophagales bacterium | reverse complement strand
GCAGGATGCCAGCAAAATCAAACCGAAACTCAGGTATTTTTTCATTTTTATGGATTTAATAAAGATTTTAAAAAATAGGAAGCGGCACAAACCGGCCGCTTCTTATGAATTGACTAGAAACTATATTTTAAGTTAACCCCTCCGAAATAATTGATGTTTTGTGGACCTGGTAAGAAGGCGTCAGGCAACTGATTGACAAATACCATTTGATAATACTGAACGCTGGTAATGTTGTTGGCTCCAAAATAAGCATCAATGTCAAAATGATTGCTCAGCGTGCGGCGATATCCAATCCTTCCATTCAGGAGGCCATAACTGGGTGCCGTATTCAAGCCATCGGGCGTGAAGGGCATCGTGTCCCGAAACATATAAGTAAGATTACCATAGAGACCCGGGGAGGTATTGAAATCAATTCCGCCATTCACCGTAATGGGTGGCACGCCGGCCACTTTATTGCCGGAATAGTCCGCTGGAGGAACAGAAATGTTGTTCTGGAAAGTAACACCCTTATACTTAAAATCAGAGTAAGTGAAGTTGGCAAAAGGCCTTACGGACTTCATGAAGCCCGTTTCCGACTGGTAGGCACTGTACTTTATTAATGCTTCCAGACCTTTATTATCAAAGGTTCCGCTATTGACAACATAGCTGTACAGCGTGGCCGTGCCTGCAGCATTGGGAACTCCGACCAAGGTCATCTTGTCTTCGAACTTGGCATTAAACAATGCTACCTCATAAATCAACTTGTCTTGAAGCAGGCTTCCTTTGGTTCCAATCTCAAACTGTGTTCCCTTTTCCGGGCGCAAACCGGTGTTGACAGTGCCCGCCAATGGGGTATAGATACTGGAAGCCACGGGAGCCTTGTATCCCAGGCTATAAGAACCGTATACAGACACATGGCTGTTGATTACCTTATTCAAGGCAACATGCGGCGAAACCAGTCCATTGTAAGAAGTTGAGTATGTTGTAGGCACCGTGTTGCCCGGAGTATTATTGGCAGCCACGTAAAATTTATCAATCAGGTCTATCTTCATAGAGCTGGAGCCCACTCCAAGGGTAAGAGAAAAATCCTGAGGCAAAGTCAACGTCCATTGGGTAAAGAGGGAGACGGTTCCTTCGGTGGACGTCTGGTTGCTTCGAATGGCACCAATGATATTGTACCCTGCAGGATCAGCATTGTTTGTGATCATGGGGTAGCCGATTATCTGCGCATATTGCTGTTGCGCTTCGATGCCTGTCACACCCGACAGCGTAATATTGTCTGACAGATTAAACCTGGCATCAAAGACAGACCGGAGTCCATAATTTACAGGTGCCTTGTCTGTCCAGCCACCTGCTGAGCTGGCATTGTTACTTTGTGCGGTGCCGAAGAGGGAGGTCGTGTTCGAGATATTTTTGCTAAACTGGTAAGAGTGCCCCACCCCCGCACGAAAGCTGATGACATTTGAGTGAGCATTGTTCCTGATATAGGCCGGATTGCCACTGTAATCAAAATTATTGTATTGATCGACGGTCAATTCGCCATTGCGCGCATCGTAGCTGTTGCTCCAGCCCACATAGGTTGTCAATGTTTGCTTGTCGTTGAGTTTAAAATCTCCCATCATATTGACAAAGTTCTTTGTAGAAGCAGTGTGGTCCATGAAGCCGGTAAAATTCTGCTTGCCATAGTTGACCATGATGGAACTCTTCTCCGTGGAAACCTGGAGGCGCGTCGTAAGGCGGTTCAACCCATAGCTACCCACCATCACATCCTGTGAGATGGAAGTTTTTCCTGCCTCCGGTCGAATGGTTTGAAGGTTGACGACACCGGCAATCGCAAGACCGTAGAGTGTGCCCGAAGGACCTTTCGTGATCTCAACATTTCCAATGGAGCCAAAGTCAATATCATCGAGGACGGTAATGCCTTCCGCATCCGTGAGGGGGATGCCATTCAGGTAGGCCTTTATTCCCTGTCCATCAAAATTGCTGTTGATACCCCGGGGACCTGGTCCGCCGCCACCGTAACCACGAATGTTAAATGATTGACCGCCACTTACCGTCCTGCGCTGCATGAATACGCCTGGAACATTGGCATTGATTGCATCATCCAGGAACAATCCTGTCGATCGCTTCAGCTCCACAGGATTCAATTTGGTAATTGAAATCGGCTGAGACAGCATCGACCTGCTAAGTTCTGATGTAGCCGTAATCTCTACAGCATTCAAGAGTGGATTGGCGGCCACAAGTCCAATGGACAATTCAGCAGCGCAATTCTTGATGGTTTGAGTGGAAGTGGTGTATCCCACAAAGGAGATAACAATGTCCATCGACCCGGAACATTCAATCGAAAACTCGCCATTTCTGTCGGTCGTAGTTCCTTGTTGGTTGCCAAACTGGATGGTGGCACCCTGTAAGGGAGCTGCGGTGGTGTTATCAAATACCTTTCCTTTAATAATGCTCGGTTGCGCCCAGGCTGCTACAGAAATCATACTTATTAAAATAAAGTATATAAGTTTTTTCATATCAGATGTTATTGTAAAGAATAAATAAAAGCAGAGGATGATGAACAACCTCCTGATTCAAAATGGCTTCTCTGGCAGCAATAACAATAACTCACTCAGACCATTGATCTGTTACTGCACTAAAAACTAAGAAGCGAACCCTATGACTTGGGAGGAGGTAAATGGATGCCCGGATAAATGGAGCAGTAGAAGCATAATGTCGAAGGGAGTGGCTCCCTTTCTTTTTGAAGATTCATCTCTGTGAAGATAAGTCCCACGCTAAAAAATTGCGGTTGCGGGCTACCCTTCGTGCTACCGCGGTCATCCCTGTTGCCTTTTGTCGACTTCAAAAATGAGAGCAGGGCTTCTTCCAGGCTGTCATTCTCGCAAAGGATCATGTATCCGCCTTTCGTCCTGGAAATTTTTGAAACGTCATACAATTTGCCGTGCCATTCAAATTCAGTTTCCTCCTCCATCCAAACAATGGATTCGTACTCCTGCTCTGAAAAAAGAAGTTTCGTCAACTCGTCTTCCTTTGTCTCCCTTACTTGCACCTGAAAAGCGAGCCGATGGTAAGAGGTGTAATAAGTAGTGAATAAACCAATGGTACCTACCGCGTAGATCAAAATCAGCAATGCGATGGAATACCTTTGTTTCAATTTCGGTTTGACTTTATCAATATCACCTCAATTTTAAAGTATTTTCACCTGCCGGGAAAGGGAAATCTGATGACAGGCTTACAAACGGCCCCGAAGGAATGAATGTTTAGCGGCGTGGAAGATTTGCTGCCTTTTTGCCCATTCAGCCAAGTCCACCAACATTGAATTTTTGTTATCTTGAATCAAAAAACCATTTCTACATGAATCAGCAACGCTCCACGCTCATGGCCGCTGATCAGGCCATCGCCGAAACCCAGCGTTTCATGACCAAAGTCTATGGATGGATGTCATTCGCCCTGATGGTCACTGGATTTGTCGCCATGTATACGGCTTCTTCACCTGCCATGCTCAACTTGATTTTTGGCAACATGTACACACTCATTGGCATTATCTTCCTCGAGTTTCTCATGGTGGGGGCCCTGGCAGGTTGGGTCAACGGCATGTCTGCCGGCACTGCAACGTTGATCTTCATTCTTTACTCCTCCCTCAATGGACTTACCCTTTCGGGAATATTTATAGTTTACACCACGGAATCAATTGCCTCCACGTTTTTCATCAGCGCCGGCACATTCGCCGCCATGAGCTTGTATGGATTAACCACCAAAAGCGATCTTTCAGGATGGGGTAACCTTCTGTTCATGGGATTAATGGGACTGGTCATCTCTTCAGTCGTTAATATTTTTTTGAATAGTTCGGCATTGTCCTGGATCACCTCATGTTTTGGTGTTGTCATTTTCGTTGGCCTCACCGCCTATGACACGCAGAAGATCAAGAACATGAACATCATTGGCAATGAGGGAACCGACGAGGACAAGAAAGAGGCCATCATGGGTGCCCTCACACTGTATCTTGACTTCATCAACCTGTTCTTGTATTTACTTCGCCTTTTCGGAAAAAGAAAATGATGGATATTGATTCCCTGCGGGCGGACACCCCCGGATGTAAAACAAAAATACACTTCAATAATGCCGGTGCATCGCTGATGCCTTCACCGGTCATTCAAGCTGTGGCTGATTACCATGCCCTGGAAGCTGTGACTGGAGGTTATGAAACAGCGGATCTGAAATCGAAGGAGATCAATGGGTTTTATAACAGCATGGCCCGGATGCTCAACACCTCTCCCGC
>JAYVEZ010000415.1:0-2910 GCA_043773645.1 Cytophagales bacterium | reverse complement strand
TTTTGATAACATGCGAATAAATCTGAATGGCATTTGGGTAATCCTTGCTATACGCATAATAAGTGGCAAAACTTAGCAGGCAGGCAGAGGAATCTAATTCACAGGCTTTGCGCAACCATTTCAATGAACTTTTTTTGTTGTTCATAGCCCCTGCCAATGCGAGATATCCTTCCGCAGACTTGGGATTCCGTATGATGGCCTCTTTGGCGAGGAATTCAGCAGAATCATATGGAGAAAAGTTAATTAAGAGTATATAGGGCTGAGCATAATCCGGATCCAGGGCGATCGCTTCCTTCAATAACCGTTTTGCTTTCTCGTACCCTCCGTAATAACTCCCGATCCCTAATCCATTGCCCAATAATGGAATCGACCGGGCTTTCAGGTAAAGCTCGTATGCCTTGATGTTCGTCGTCGGGGTGGCAACTATTTTAGCGTTAGCCTCTGGCGAAATGGCAATCTTGAATTTGTCCGCAATGGAATGGGCTATCTCGGATTGAATCTTGAAGACATCGGCCAGGTTGCGGTCATACACCTCTGTCCATACATGCTGGTCCGTGCGCGCGTCAATCAGCTGGGCCGTGATGCGAAGTTTGTCCCCGGCTTTCCGCACGCTTCCCTCGAGCACATTGTTCACATTCAGTTGTCTAGCAATCTCACGGATGTTGATCGCTTTTCCTTTGAAGGGGATCACCGATGTGCGGCTGGTCACCCTTAATCCTTTGATCGCCGACAAGTGCGCCGTAATTTCCTCGGTAATTCCTTCGCTGAAGTAATCCTGTTCGGGGTCACTGCTGATGTTGTCAAAATACAATACCGCGATGGAATTGTCCTCTTCCGGTTTTGAAACGGTTGCCGGCGAGGAAATGAAATACTGGGCAAGCAAAACGAGAAAGAGCAGACCCAGCACCGCATTGCCTGTGAAGGGTTTTTTACGCGAAGAAGAAAACGGATTGCTGAGGGCTTCCACAGAAGTACTGCGTATGATTCCCTGCGGACCGAATTCAAAACGCCAGGCAAGAAATAGTGCGATTGGAAACCCGGTCGCCAACAAGACCATGATCAATGTCGTTGCCCATGATGGCCATTGCAGCCAGGTAATCACCGTTCTGGATAACTGGAAAACCAGGAAAGCAAAAATGCCGTACACCAGCGCCACGCGGAGCAGGTCCCTGCTCATTGCCTTTTGAATGAACGTCTCGGGTGTGTTGGACTTTTCAGCAAATTGTCCTTTCGATGTCTTATCCTGTAAAGTACCAGCGGCTGCATCCTTCAGGCTGCCGATGATTTCTTTTACTGCATTGGCTACCTTGTTGACCTGGTCGCGGTAGAAAGTTTTGTTGGCATTTTCGTCCCTCTTGTCATGCAGGGTCAGGGGACGGTTAACGCCCGAGGATTTGAAAATAAACTCCACGGCTCTGAGCACGCCCCCCAGTTCATTTTCGAGCAGCGATTTGTCCCCGGCATCCAGGTCATGGATTTTTACCGGGAGGATACGGCTGGCCACATTTCCACTGATCAGCCTGACGTCTCTTCCAAAACGATCTGCCCTGGCTATGCTGTTGAACGCGCAAAACTCATGCTGCCACGCAAAGCTTTTGGGGTCGCAGTAGGTTTGGGAAATGATGGGAACGAAGATCAGGCATTTCAGTTTTCCCTCGAGGCTTTTGTCCACGATGTGCGTTTCCAGCAGTCCGCCGTGCGGGCTGGCGTCGAAATAGATGGAAATGTCTTCCTTGAATGTCGCCTCGAGTTCGGTCTTCAGCGCGCTCACAAAACCGGTAACCCACTGGTCGCCTTTGTTATCCTTTTGGCGGTAGGAGATGAAAATGTCGTATTCGAAGCCGGAAAGGATAGAGCCCATGGTTCAAAGATAGTAGATATCGCTCTCGCATCGATGCGTCACGCTCGATCTAAAGGAATCACATGCGCGCCAAGGATGTCGATCACTTCGCATTGAAGGTGCACTGGCGCTTTGGTTGACCTCGGTGCTATCTGATCTGGCATTTTTTACAAAAAATTACTTTACGCCAAACTTGAATACGGTGCTGGTTTTATAAATTTCACCTGGCTTCAACGCCGTGGAAGGGAATTCCGGCCGGTTGGGTGAGTCAGGGAAGTGCCCGGTTTCGAGGCAGATCCCAAACCGCTTTTTATAGAAAACGCCTCCTTTGCCCTTAATTGAACCGGACAAAAAATTTCCGGAATAGATTTGAACACCCGGCTCTGTAGTGAAAACGTCTACGGTGCGGCCACTCACGGGTTCAGATAACGTCGCGGCGCGCCATAAACTGTCGGCAGAACTTCTTAAAACAAAGCAATGATCGTACCCTCTAGCCAATTCAAGCTGCTCATCGGAGTCATCAATTCTTGCCCCAACGCGGTGAGGTGTTGTGAAATCCAATGGGGTGCCGGCAACGCGCTTGAGTTGACCCGTAGGGATGAGCATTTTATCGATTGCCACAATGGAGTCGGCTGGGATCATCAAGATATGATCGAGAATATCACGCTTCGCATTTCCCGTTAAATTGAAGTAGGAATGTTGTGTCAAATTAACAACCGTCGTTTTATCGGTGGTCGCTTGATACGTTATCTTAAGTTCGTTGCTATTGCCGAGTGTATACACAACCTCCACGTTCAGGTTGCCGGGAAACCCCTCCTCCATGTCTTTGCTTAAATACGTAAGCTTAAGTGAAGGTCCGTCGGGTGAAAGCACTTGCTCTGCCTTCCACACAACCTTATCAAAGCCTTTTCTTCCGCCATGAATAGAATTGGGTCCATTGTTGTTTGCTAAGGTGTACTCTTTTCCGTCCAGCTTGAATTTTGCTTTTGCGATGCGGTTGGCGTAACGTCCGACGATGGCTCCGAAAAGAGGAGACTGTGTCAGATAACCCGCCAACGAATCATATCCCA
>JAYVEZ010000414.1:0-7644 GCA_043773645.1 Cytophagales bacterium | reverse complement strand
CATGTATTGCTCCACCCCGCTCTTAATTCTCGCTCCTACCCTTTGGATCAACTGGGTCTGTTCGACATTGGTCGACAAGGGGCCCTTGGTGATTACCTGCTGGTACTGAGCGGCCGACATGGTGTTGATCTCTGAACTGGACACCAGGCTTAGTTGCTTGCGACCTGTTACGGGTACAGTGGCGCATCGGGTCAGAAGTACTATGGCAACAAGGATTGGTATGATATTTTTCATGCAGATATGAACAGTGGTGCGAAGGTAAATAATAGCCGGCTAAAAAATATTCCGAAAAGTGTGATAAAAACACGCTCTCACCTGTTTTGTTAATAACTTTGTGCAAAATTTCATGCCCATTACCCTATGAGAATTTTTGCAATTGGTAGGAACTATGCCGAGCATATCAAGGAGTTAAACAATGAGCGGCCTGATGAGCCGGTGATTTTCTCCAAGCCAGACACCGCCATCCTGCGCAACAATGCCCCTTTCTATTATCCTGACTTTTCAAAAGACATTCATCACGAGGTAGAACTTGTGCTGAAGGTTTGTAAAGAGGGCAAGAACATCGAAGAAAAATTTGCCAATAAGTACTACGATGCCATCGGAGTTGGAATTGACTTTACGGCACGTGACTTGCAGCAAAAAGCAAAGGACAAGGGGCTCCCCTGGGATATCGCCAAGGGCTTCAACGGCTCTGCCCCGCTGTCGGAAAAATTCATACCAGTAGGAAATTTTAAGGACCTCAAGAACATCAATTTCAAACTGGAGATAGATGGAAAACTCAAACAGCAAGGCAATACAAGTCTCATGTTGTTCAGCTTTGAATACATTATCTCCTACCTCTCCCGATTTTTTACCCTAAAAACTGGTGACCTGATTTTTACCGGCACTCCCAAAGGAGTTGGGCCTGTGTCCATTGGAAATAAATTATCCGCCTACATTGAAGATGAGAAGCTCCTGGAGTTCGACGTTAAGTAGGATTTTTTTATTGATAGCACTTCCCTGCTGCGTCTTTGCGCAATACAACGAGTTGGAAAGCCATACGCTCAAAGGTACCGGCCTCGGAAGTTATGTCTTCCCGATTAACCCCGGCAAGCCCAATCAATTGGCCGGCACCATGGGCGAGTTGAGAAATACCCATTTTCACGGCGGCATTGACATCAGAACCGACAACCAGGTAGGTGTGCCCGTGCTGGCAACCCAGGACGGTTACATTTCCAGGGCCAATGTCAACACGGCCAGTTATGGCCGAGTACTCTACATCGCTCATCCGGACGGGAAAACTTCAGTTTACGGACACCTTGACAAATTCGTAGGTAAGATCGGCGAAGACATCAAACGCGAACAGTATCGACGAAAGACCTTTGAAATTGATCTCTTATTCAAGCCGGAAGACTATCCTGTAAATAAGGGTGATACCATCGGCTTGTCGGGAAACACCGGAGCATCCAATGGCCCACACCTTCACTTTGAGATTAGGGAAGGAAACTATGTGTTGAATCCACTGAAATTTGGGTTTACAGAAATACAAGATCACATCCCCCCGGCTCCTCAGAAAATAGCCTTCCGCACCCTCGATATTGATTCACGAATCAACGATCGTTTTGGAAGGTTTGAGTTCTCATTGATAAAAAAATCCGGCAGCGAATATGTTCTGCCTGCGCCGATCCTCGCCCATGGCCGCATCGGGGTGGAACTCCTTGCCGATGACCGGATGGACGATTCGCCCGGCCGCTGTGGCATCAACTACATCGAAATGTTTGCCGACAGTCAGAAAGTGTTTTCTCAATATATTGAACGGGTCAACCTCGAAGAATCCAGAGGCATTCTTGCCCTGATGGATTACAAGACCCTTGAAACAAGGGGAAAGCGCTACAATAAACTTTACATCGTCGATGGTAACAGGCTTGAATTTTACAAGGCTGTGGATGATGGCATACTCACCCTTGAAAACACCGACCGATCAATCAAAATATTATTGAAAGATGAATCTGGCAATAGCAGCAATGCCCGCTTTCAATTAAAGCACAGTCCGCTTTCAAATGAAATGGTACTGCCATTAAAGCGCCCCATAACCCTCGAGTCAGACCTTATGGAAAATTTTCTGATGATCACATCCCGCACTTGCCCGGATGCCGACGGATTGACCATTTATGCGGGAGGAAAGCCAACGAGGATGAGATCCACCTATGAGGGGGCCAACCAACAGATCTACCTGATTGATCTGAGACAACAGCAGCCAGATTCCATTACAGCTTGTTCAGGAACACAGGTCTATCACTTCAAAGATATCATTCCATCGATCACTGACTATACCTACTATAGTGATTGGGCAGACATCTACTTTCCGGAAAACTCCCTGTATGACACACTCTTCCTGAATGTAAATCACCGGGTAGAAGATGGTCGGGAAACATTTGTCATCGGTCAACGGACCGTTCCGCTGCATAAGAGTCTTCGGGTAACCCTGAAGCCAACATTGCCACAAAATCCAAACAAGAATCTGGCCGCATACCGTGTAGAAGGAAAAGGCTACAGTTTCCTGGGCGGTGAGTGGAGCAATGGGAAGGTCCGAATCAATACCAGTGAGCTTGGCGAGTTTACCTTTCTCACCGACACCCTTGCCCCTACGATTGCCCGCATCCGGCTCGATAACCAGTCCGCCCGCTTCCGGATCAGGGATGGGCTTTCTGGCATCGCATACTACGAAGCAAACATCAGTGGCCAATGGCTGTTGATGACCTACGATTACAAATCAGGTATACTTCAATCGGACAGGCTGGATCCAAAACAACCCCTCAAAGGAGACTTCGAGTTAAAGGTAGTTGACCGGTCTGGCAACGAACGTATCTTTAAACAAAAAATTCTCTAACCATGGCACTAGCAGCAGGAACAAAAGCTCCGGATTTCAAATCCAAAGACCAGGACGGCAACGAAGTCAGTCTCGCTGGCCTCAAAGGAAAGAAAGTAGTACTCTATTTTTATCCCAGGGATATGACGCCTGGCTGTACCGCAGAGGCCTGTAGTTTGAGAGACAATTATGCCGCGTTAAAAAAGGCAGGATACGAAGTGTTGGGTGTGAGCGGAGATAATGAAAAGACCCACCAGAAATTCATCGCAAAGGAAAAACTTCCATTCAGGTTGCTGGCCGATGTTGATAAGTCGGTTCATGCGAAATATGGAACTTGGATCGAGAAATCCATGTATGGAAGAAAGTACATGGGCACCGCACGTGTTACTTACATTATCAACGAAGCCGGTGTGATTGATGAGGTTATAGAAAAAGTCGATACCAAGAACCATGCAGGTCAGATTCTTGATGGTCGTAACGAGAAAACTAAATCTCAACCCAAAAAGGCAGCCAAGCAAGCTTCACCGAAAATCTCGAAAAAGGTACCCAAGAAAGTTGTCAAAAAAGCCGTCAAGAAACGCTGATGTGGCATCGTTTATTGACAGGTAGATCTACAACGTTACGATTATTAGCGCCTGCGTGCCTCCTGCGGTAAGAAGCTAACGGCGCCCTGAATTTTGCTTAATCCTTTTTGGGATAGGACTCCTCCAATCCTATCTTCGCGCTAAATTCCTCCCAAATGCCCCAACCCGATATCAACAAGCTCAAGAGATTATGTTCCCAGATCAGGCGTGACATTGTGCGCATGGTCTACAATTGCCAGTCGGGACACCCTGGTGGCTCATTGGGATGTACGGAATTTTTTGTAGCACTGTATTTTCATGTTCTCAGGCACAACCCCTCCTTTTCAATGGATGGGAAAGGTGAAGATTTGTTCTTCCTTTCCAATGGTCACATCTCCCCTGTTTGGTATTCAACTTTGGCACGTGCAGGCTACTTTGATGTCAAAGAACTGGCAACGTTCAGACAATTGAATACAAGACTGCAAGGACACCCGGCGACACATGAACATTTGCCTGGCATCCGCGTTGCCTCAGGGTCTTTGGGGCAAGGGCTTTCCGTGGGCATCGGTGCGGCCTTGGCGAAAAAGCTGAACAAGGATGATCAACTGGTCTATGTACTCATGGGTGATGGCGAGCAACAGGAAGGTCAGGTCTGGGAAGCATCCATGTACGCGGCACACAACAAAGTAGATAACCTGATTGCATCCATTGATTACAATGGGCAACAAATCGATGGTCCCGTAGATCAAATCCTTTCCTTGAAGAATCTCAAAGCCAAATGGGAGGCTTTCGGCTGGATTGTGATTGAAAGCAACGGAAATAACATTGAAGAATTAATCGCTACGCTGGAGAAAGCAAAAGGCCTCGCTAAAAATGGCAAGCCGGTACTGAACCTGATGACAACCGTGATGGGCAATGGCGTAGATTTCATGATGGGGAGTCATAAATGGCATGGGGTGGCCCCCAATGAAGAAGAGCTTAAGAAGGCTCTGGCCCAACTGGAAGAAACATTGGGTGACTTCTAGCATTTGTCAAAATGATCACAAGGATATTCAAGTGGCTTGGGTTCTTACTTGCAGGAATTGTTCTCCTGTTGATTATTCTTGGTGGGGCGTGGTACAAATCCGATATACCCGTAAAAGAACTGGAACCGAAATACTTTACATCTGAATCGTCATACATTGATGTGTGTGATTCAAAGCTCCATGTGCGACAACGGGGCGCAGGACCAGCCATCTTTCTAATCCATGGAAGTTTTGCCTCGCTGCACACCTGGTCCGGATGGGAAGAGGTACTCAGCAAGAACTACCGAACCATTTCAATGGACTTGCCGGCACACGGCCTCACGGGACCCAATCCCTCGCATACCTATTCAACCGATGACTACGAAAAAGTTGTGATGGCCCTGGCCGATACGCTCAGGATTGATACCTTTTTCGTCGCCGGAAACTCCATGGGCGGAAACATCGCCTGGAAAATGGCATTGCACCATCCTGATCGGATCAAGAAACTCGTATTGGTTGATGCTGCAGGCTTTGGGCGGTTTACATCTGATTCGGCTAAGTCCCAAAAGCGTTTAGATCCCTTTATTTTCAAGCTCTTACGATCGGACCTAACCGGAAATTTGCTCACCAGAATTACTCCTCGTTTTCTGGTGGAACGGAATATGAAGCAGGTCTACGGCGACCCTTCAAAGATCAAGTCGGCCGACGTAGATCGCTTTTATGAACTTATTCTGAGAGAAGGTAATCGCAAAGCAACTGTCGACAGACTTCGGAGGCCAGGAGAAGACCTTATGGACAGCATTCATTTCATTCATGTACCTACACTGATCATCTGGGGCCAAATGGATCAGTGGATACCGGTAGAACATGCCTATCGTTTCCAAAAGTCAATTCAGCATTCCATCCTGAAAGTATTTCCATCGGCTGGACACATTCCCATGGAGGAGATTCCGCAAGAATCCGTTGAGGTGGCGCTTGCATTTTTAAACGGTAAATTGAAATTAAATTAAGTGATACCCAGACATCCAGCTTATGATCAAATTCAACCCCACTGATAAGAAAGATACACGCTCCGGTTTCGGAGTTGGACTGCATGAATTGGGCAAGCAAAATCCGAATGTCGTTGCCCTTTGTGCTGACCTCACGGGATCACTCAAAATGGATGCCTTTAAGAAGGACTTCCCGGAGAGGTTCTTTCAAACCGGTATCGCCGAAGCCAACATGATGGGGATCGCAGCCGGCCTGACCATTGGTGGCAAGATTCCGTTCACTGGCACCTTCGCAAACTTCTCTACGGGCCGTGTCTACGATCAGATCCGTCAATCAATTGCTTACTCTGGTAAAAATGTTAAGGTCTGTGCATCGCATGCCGGTTTAACGCTCGGAGAAGATGGTGCAACCCACCAGATACTCGAAGACATTGGCATGATGAAAATGCTCCCCGGTATGACGGTCATTGTTCCATGCGACTACCATCAGACCAAAGAGGCTACCATAGCCCTTGGCCAGCACCAGGGGCCTACCTACCTGCGTTTTGGAAGACCCGTCTGGCCCATATTCACGACAGGAAGGCCCTTTGTGATAGGCCAGGCAGACACCATGATTCAGGGAAAAGATGTATCCATTTTTGCGTGCGGTCACATGGTTTGGCAAGCGATCGAAGCAGAAAGCATGCTCGCGGATAAAGGGATCAGCGCAGAGGTAATCAACATCCACACCATCAAACCACTCGACGTTGAAACCATTATGCTTTCAATTCAAAAGACCGGCTGTGCAGTTACCTGCGAAGAGCACCAGATCAACGGCGGGCTTGGCGATGGTGTGGCTCAGGTTCTGTCACGCTTCCATCCCACCCCGCTGGAAATGGTGGCCGTGAATGATTCATTCGGGGAGAGCGGGAAGCCTACTGATTTATTAAAGAAGTATGGTCTTTCCCCCATCAACATTGTGAACGCTGCAGAGAAAGTCATGAAGAGAAAGAAATAGTCTACGACATCCCCCCATGAAACCTCTTGCCCTGTTGATCTGTGTTCTTGTCGTTGCAAGTGCATTCGGCCAACAGCCATCACACAAGGCTACTTTCGTAGAAAATAAGCCGTGGACAGAAGTGCGGGCATTACTGACTGACACCACCCTTGTGATGATTCCCCTGGGGGCTGAGGCCAAAGAGCATGGTCCCCACCTTCAATTGAAAAATGATTGGTTGATTGCTGAATACCTCAAAGAGCGCATCTCACGGACCCAGCCTGTCGCGATCTATCCAACTTTGAATTATCATTATTATCCCGCCTTCCTGGAATACGCCGGTTCAACCTCCATCCGAATGGAAACAGCCTATTCAATGATTGTAGACATCTGCCGGGTTATCTCCGCACACGGGCCCAGGAAATTTTACATTCTAAATACAGGTGTGTCCACCCTGATACCTCTAAAGGTCGCGAAAGAAATGCTGGCCAAACAAGGGATTCTCATGGTATACACAGACATTTTGAATGTGGCGGGCGAAGCTGAAAAGAAAATCAAGCAGCAACCCGCGGGCACCCACGCCGACGAAATCGAAACATCCATGATGCTATACATGGCGCCAGAAACGGTTGACATGACCAAGGCCGCACGGGATATTCCAGTGAATGATGGTCCGGGCCCGCTGACGTTGAATACCAACAACCCATTTGGTAGGTACTCTCCCACTGGCATTTACGGAGATGCAACCCTGGCAACAAAAGATAAGGGCAGCATTGTGACAGAAGCTATGGTGGATGGGATCAACCGGGAAATCAATGCACTGAGGAAAGCGGAGATTCCGAAAGTGGTGGTGACACAGAATATTTTACTTTTTACGGGCACTTACCATTTATCCAAGGAAGAAAAAATAACCATCACGTCTGAAAACAACCAATTGATGTTCGAAGGAAAAGGACCTCGCAGACTTCCCTTATTAAGGCAGACGGACAATTCGTTCACCATGGGTGAGCGTGGTCGGATCGTTTTCTTCCAGGATGAGAAGGGAGCCTATCGTTCTGCTTATCTCAACTGGGAAGGAATGGACTATCTGGGCAGGAAATAACCTCTGCCAGTCTCGCAATCATCTTAATTCCACCAAAGGTATTCTCTGTATTATCAGGGCGAACTATATTGTGGCACCTAACCCAAATGCCATGAAGAGATTTTTACTTTTAGCCCTGGTCCTGATGATTGCTGCAATTTCCCACGCACAGCAAAAATCAAT
>JAYVEZ010000413.1:0-5250 GCA_043773645.1 Cytophagales bacterium | reverse complement strand
ACCGGACATGTTCTTGAGGGCGAAGCCAATCATGGCACGTGCCACTTTCGCCGACTCAATCGCCTTGTACTTCTTTGGAATCAGAAAGTCTAAGCCTTTCATCACAACCTCACCGGCACCCTCTCCCTTTCGTTTCTCTGTCCGATGACCGAGCAGCAAGGAGGGTTGTAAAATGTGAAGCGATTCAAACCCCATTTTGCCAACAGCTTCTTGAACTTCACCCTTCACACGGTTATAGAAAAAGGACGAATCTTTGTTTGCCCCCAGTGCCGTTACGATGAAAAATTGACTTGCTCCCTGTTGGTGGGTAATCGTGGCGAGTGCTACCGGATACTCAAAATCTACTTTGCGAAAAGCCTCTTTTGAACCGGCCTGCTTCATCGTTGTTCCAAGGCAGCAATAGATATCATCTCCCTTCAATTGGATCGTATATTCATCGAGCTTCTCAAAGTCAACCTGGAGGTTGCGAAGCTTGGGATGCGCACGTAACAGGGGCTTTCGCGAAAGCGCAATCACATCAGTGTAAGTATCTGCTGTCAACAGGAGTTCCAGCAAATGTGAACCAATCAGTCCTGTGGCACCGGCAATGATGGCCGTCCTCATCAGAAGGTTTGCTGTATTTCCTTCTTCAATTCTGAAAGGGCGTGACCGATTGGTTCCACCTTTTTCTCCAGGGTCAATTCAAAAATTCTGCGGGCAAGGTCGAGGCTTGAGGCTTCGGGTTCCATTCCGGAAGAGGCATCATTTATCAGGATGGTGAGGTCTTCCTTGGCATTCTTGATCATGCTCCAAATCTCTTCACTCATGTAGATCTGTTGAGACACGTTGTGATTGTACTCATTTCGAATTTCATCCAGGAGAAGCTTATGAAATTCACGGGCTGAGTAGCCTGGGTTATTCAGGCGCAGCAACATATTCGGCGGCGAAATGCGTTCAAGAAACAGACACATTCGTTCATAAGCCTGCAAGCGGTTTGGCAAAATGGTCTCAATCGACCGTGTTCGGATTTCAAGCTTCTTGAGCTCAATTTCCTTGGTTATAAACGATCGTACCACCAGGTACACCGCGTAAAGCACCAGCGAGGCCGGTAGCAGTATTTTTCCATATTCAATCAGGGCGTCCATAGAATCTTTTGTCCCGTAAAGGTGTTTAAAAATTAGGTAATTTTGATGACATCTGCCACCGGGTCCTCAAAGATTGAACCCATCATCAGGTAACGAAGAAGCGGCTCAAAATTGTACAATGCAGAAGGTCGACCCAATAAAGATAAAAGAAGTATTAAACCGATGTTCGATCAGCTAAAACCGGTTACGCTATCACCCAAGGCGGCCCAGGAAGTACTGAAAATAATGGATTCGAAAAATATCCCCGCTGGTTACGGCTTGCGGATAGGAATACGGGGTGGCGGCGGATGTGGCGGCGCTAAGCTGATCATTGGCTTCGACAAAAAGAAAGAATCAGATTTATCCTATGTGCTGGAAGGAATCCAGGTTTACGTCGACAAGAAGCACACGATGTACGTCATTGGTAAAAAGGTTGATTTCTATGAAGGGGACGATGCTCGGGGGTTTGTGTTTGTAGAGCAGGGGTAATCTCAATCGCCGGCAGCTAAGCGTTTAAGCTGTTTTTGAATTTCTTCCTTCAATCGCATGGGATCAGCTGAACCAATCCTTATCACGCTCGCTGTTTCCTTTAGTTTTAGTTCTATCCCACCAGAGCCACCAATATTGTACAACATACCATGCGGTATAAGACGAATCCCCCATCCATAGTACCAGGGGTTTTTTACAATGGTAACGTGCTGGATTTGGTCAAGATTAATTTTTTTCCGGAAAAGGCCTATTCCATAGGAAATGAATAATCTTTCCTTGTCAACCTTTGTTGTCATCCCGAAGAAAAGCAAGTAGACGCATACAAAAATCAAATTTAAAATCACAAATGAATTGAGTCCCATGGGATTGTTCCCAAGATGATTCAAATATAAATAGGCCTGTAAGATCTGTACTGGAATTGCGACCGAAAATATGAGAATTGCGAACTGAAACTCCCTGTAGCTTTCCCCGGGATTGCTTGTCATCCGTCTTATCTCACTTTACTGATGGTCACCGATGCCTTCCTGCAAACACCACCGATGGGTGGATTGAATTTTGAAATGCTGATCTGGGCAGAAATGGCTTCCGGGAAAGTGGCAAGGATTTTTTCAGCTATGGAGTGACCTACGCGCTCCAATAATTTCGATGGCTTCTCCATCTCCGTTTTTACCAACGCATATACATCCTCATAGTTGATGGTGCCGGAAAGGTCATCTTGAAAAGCCGCATCTCCGAATTCGGTTTCCACGGTCACATCCAATTCAAACTTATTTCCTGAAGAGCGCTCGTGGGCATACACGCCATGGTAGGCGTGAAACTCAAGGCCTTCGAGGATTACCTTTCCCCTCATGCCACCTCATCGAAGAAGGAGCGGATTGGCTCCCGTGCAGGCGTGGGGGGAGGCAAAATCTCCGGCTGCACCCGCATGCGCTTGTTTCCCATGTCATTGGGAAAGATCGACTTCTTGGCTTCCCGTTTGGCGTATGTCAGATGATTGTCAGCATTGAACTCTTTGGAGGATTGGTGGGCCCGCTCTACACGGTCAAGGGCCTCGTTGGCCAACCTGCGCAAGTCATCCATGAGGTTATTGCGTTGTGCCTCCAGCGTTTTGTATTGATGTACCAGTTCTTTCAGGTTATCTTCCATCTCACCGAGTAACTGCCTGGACATTTCGTCTGCCTCCTCAATGGCATTCTTGGCGCGGTCCTTGGCCTCGTTAAGCAGGGCTTCGGCGCTGATTTGTGCTTCCCTTACGTGAAGCTCGGCTGACTTCTTGGCCTGGTCCACCACATTCGCACCGGTATCTTCCGCTGTCTTCAAGGTTTTGAACAGCGACGTCTCCACCTCGCGGAGCTTGGATACCTCGCGCTCGCTGGCTTCCAGTTTCAATCTGACTTCCTTTGTTTCATCATTCATCCGCTCCCATTCCTGAGAGAGGGAAAGAAGAAACGCATTGACTTCGTCCTTGTCGTAGCCACGGAGGGTACGCTCAAACGTCTTTTGACGGATTTCCAGGGGTGTGATTTTCATGACGTAGTGGGTTAATGTGAATAGTTTAAAAAATTACGTCCCATATGGATAGGGTACGATCGTCACTGGCGCTGACTAACTGATGATTAAACGAAGTCCAGAGCAGTTTGTTTACCGATGTACCATGACCTGCATGCCGGGCCCTGTCAATCACTTTCAGTAGGGTCAGATCATCTGTACGCCAGACTTTGACCGATTTATCCATGCTGCAAGTTACAAAATGTTTGCCTTCCGGACTAAATGCCACGTGATTGATGGCGTAGAGGTGAGCGACGATTTCCCGCTGCAGGGCATAGCCATTTTCCACTGACCAGGCCTTGAGTCGGGCATCGCGTGACCCACTCAATAACAATTTTCCATCGGGGCTGTAAGCCAACGTGAATACGGAATTTGTGTGGGCAGCCCATTCCTGTTTGAGGACAAAATCGTCCAGGCCAAAAATCCGTATGAAGTTATCACTGTAGCCCACCGCAATTTCTCCACGCTCCACATGGATTGCGATGGTGCGGGCGTTCTTTTCGGAGCCGGAAAGGCGTTTTTGGACCATCAGGGTCTGCAAATCAACCACTGTGACCGAACCATCGCCCGATGCGATGAAGCAACTATTTCCCAGTGATTGGATATCAAAAATGCTGGCGGTGCCCAATTTCAAGGACCCCACTTCTTTCTGCCGTTTCCAATCCAAAAGGTGAATCCCTTCGTAATTATGTCCTACCACCAGAAGGTCTGGGCCACTTAAGTAGTGGAGGGCATAAATTGAATTCGGCAGCTGGGCAATTCTTTGGCCTTCTTCAGGGTGCTCCAAATCCCATTTTACCACCAGTCCATCACCAGCTCCTGAAAAAATAATACTGGGGTCCTGCCCGCCAACAACGGTATAAACGCAGTCGCGGTGACCGGTAAGGGTGTGAAGCTTTTGTATCTGAACCTCGGCCATATAGGATACGCTTTTGGAAAGGTCTGTCCGTCTTGCGATATTAAGTCAACATAAGTTTTTGTACCGAAACATTCCAGCATTCCCCGCTACGAAGACAATGCAATCGACAAATGAATCAGGACTTTTTCATAAAATTGACTCCGCTTAGAGCAATAACCAAATGCCATCTGTAAAAACAAAAGTACTGGGAAAAGAACAGGAATGGGCACTTTGGCACATCACTGAAACTGAGCAAGAACTTTCTTTCGCCGCCATGGAAACTTGTCCGGATGACATTATTCATGAACAAAAGCGGCTGGAGTGGCTTGCAGCACGGGCATTGATAAAGTCCATGGTAGAAGATTTTGGACTGGAATATTACGGAATCCACAAAGATGAATTCGGTAAACCTTTTCTCAAAGAGCATCCACACCAAATGTCATTGTCTCATTCGTTCCCCTTTGTTGCCGCCCAGCTTGACAGGAATCGATCCGTAGGCATTGACCTTGAACAGCCTAAAGAAAAACTGAGGACCATCGCCCATCGTGTTTTTAGTCCTGAAGAGGTAAAGGATGCCGGAAATGACATTGTGAAACTTTGTGTTTATTGGTGTGCGAAAGAATCCTTATATAAAATTTACGGCAAAAGAAACCTGCTCTTCACCGATCATCTGCATGTGATGCCATTCTCCTTATCAGAACACGGAAGCCTGATCGGGAAGATTAATTTTCCGGGTTCCGAAACCATTGTGCCCTTGGAATATATTGTTACAAAAGAATTTGTGATTGTGTACACGGGCAGTTCCATCACATGAACATGAAATACATTGTTCTTTTCTGGCTCTTCCCTTTCGCCTTTCCACTATGGGCCCAAACCCCTGTCGAAAAATTTACGCTAATCAATGTTGTTGACAATGCCGCTGTTTCTCTGGATGGCTGTGCCGGATGCAAAGGCGTCGCGGTCATCTTCACCAGCACGGTTTGCCCCTATGACCAATACTATTTGGGACGAATCAAGGACCTCATCAACACTTACGAAGGTAAAATTCAGTTTCTGCTTGTCAATTCCTGCCCGGAACCAGAGGAGTCAGCGGAGAACATGAAGAATTTTCAAACATCGAGGGGACTGACTGTCCCCTACTTGGCAGACAAAGACCAGGTTGCCATGAATGCCTTGGGAGCCAGGCGGAGCCCAGAAGTCTTTCTGCTACAG
>JAYVEZ010000412.1:0-2929 GCA_043773645.1 Cytophagales bacterium | reverse complement strand
AGAATCGCAATGCGCGAGTTCTTTACCTCATTGGTCAGCGCAAACCCAAAAATGAGAATTTGCATGAGCGGCATTCCAAAAAGGATGACCATCGTTCGCGGATCGCGGAACAGATGATAGAATTCCTTTTGGATAAAAAACAAAAACTGTCTCATCAATGCTGCTATTCGCCTCGTTTTGCCCTGCGTGCCAACTGTATAAATACTTCCTCCATGCTCGGAGCGTTGAATTTCTGCTTCAGTGCCATGGGGGTATCAAGTGCGTCAATCCTGCCGTCCACCATGATGGAGACACGATCGCAATACTCTGCCTCATCCATGTAATGGGTTGTTACAAAGACCGTTGTTCCCCCATGGGCCGCTTCATATATTAGAGTCCAAAATTCGCGGCGGGTAACTGGATCCACGCCACCTGTTGGCTCATCCAGAAAAACAATTTTCGGTTGATGCAGCATGGCCACGGAGAATGAAAGTTTTTGCTTCCATCCCAACGGCAATGATGTTACCAGTGTATCCACCTGGTTCTCCAGATGCAATTGTTGGATCATCAATACCGTCTTTGATTTTATCTGGGAATCCGTAAGGCCATAGATGCCACCATAGAACCTGATGTTCTCCCGGATGGTCAAGTCTTCATACAATGAAAACTTCTGGCTCATGTACCCGATGCTCTTCTTGATTTTTTCCGCATCCCTATATAAATCAAACCCTGCCACCATCGCGCGCCCGCTGGTAGGAAACGAAAGTCCACAAAGCATGCGCATGGCTGTCGTTTTACCGGCACCATTGGCTCCCAGAAAACCAAAAATCTCGCCGCGCTTTACATCGAATGTGATGGCGCTGACGGCGGTGAAATTTCCAAACCGCTTGGTGAGTTCGCTGACCGATATGACGGGCTCCTCGGTCATTGTCGCATGAGATCCATAAAACAGTCCTCGATGGTCGCGGGAATACGCTGTACCTCAAGATCCCTGGCATTCAGACCATTCATTTGTTGCTTCGCTTCTTCCGCACTGTTCGTATCGTTCTTGAGAACAACGTGGTGAACCTGTCCAAAAGGATAACAGGTATCAACAACCTCCAGCGTGCGCAAGTCAACCATCAATTGGTACATATTGGCGGCTCTCACGGACCACAGGGGTTTTCTAAATCCTTCCGTAATGGCCTTGGGAGAATTTATTTCCATAATTCTTCCTTCCTGCATCAATGCAACCCGCTGACACAGGCTTGCTTCATCCATGTAGGGTGTTGAAACAATGATGGTGATTCCGTGGGCTTGTAGCTGGTGCAACAATTCCCAAAACTCCTTTCGGGAAACAGCATCAACTCCAGTAGTGGGCTCATCCAGAAATAAGACACTTGGGCGGTGAATCAGGGCACAACTCAGTGCTAGCTTTTGTTTCATCCCACCCGAGAGGGCACCGGCTCTTCTCTTCTTAAAGGGTTCAATCTGCTGATAAATACTTTTTATTAAGTCATAATTTTCCTGAAGGGAGGTGTTGAACAGCGTGGCAAAAAACGAAAGGTTCTCTTCCACGGTCAAATCCTGATACAAGGAAAAGCGACCAGGCATGTAGCCAACCCTTTTTCTTATTTCCTTGAATTGACTAACAACTTCAAACCCATCTACCCATGCATTACCTTTTGTTGCCAGCATGAGCGTGGTGAGAATTCTGAAAAGTGTTGTTTTGCCAGCGCCATCGGGTCCGATCAAGCCGAACAGTTCGCCGGGCTTTACTTCAAATGAGATATCACTTAATGCACTTACCTCGGTTTTACCCGATTTAAATGCCTTATACACATTGGTGACTTTGACTGAGGATTCCATCAAATCAATTTTAACAGGCAGTATATTGAGACCGCATCCGCTTAATCGTTACTTAAACAAAACCTCACCGTACATACCAATCTTTAGAAAGCCGTCATTTTGCACCTTGATCTTCAGGGCATACACAAGGTTGGCCCTTTCGTCTTTGGTCTGTATGGTCTTCGGTGTAAACTCTGCCCGATCGGATACCCACTCCAATACGCCTTCATATTTCTTCGAACCGTCCTTGACATCATCCACCACCACAATCACTTTTTGTCCCAGCTTGACAGAGGCCAATTGATCTCCTGAAATGTAGGCCCTCAACAAAATCGTCGACAGGTTCGCGATTTTATAAATGGCTTTTCCTGAGGTCACCACTTCATCTTGTTCAGTGTATTTTGCAAGGACGGTTCCATCAATGGGATTTACGATGATTGACTTCTGTATCTGGTCTTCGAGTTGTTCAACTTGTGCACTCAGGGGCATGGTCTCGCTTCGAAGGGATCGGTTGGTAATCTCTAACGAAGTCTGCATTGAGTGGTACTGCTTTTGTAAAAGGTCAATTTGTGCATTGATATCATCCAGTTGTTTCTTGGTAGCCGCATCGTCTTTCAAAAGGTTCTCAACTCTTTTCTTTTCAAACGTTGCTGTCTCAATTTGTTTTTGGATCGTTGACAATTGGCTCGCGGCATCGGGTTGCTTTGCGAGTACGGCACGCATGGAGTATTGAAGCTGTTTCTTTTTCAGGAAGAGCTGTGTGGTATCGATAAAGCCGATCGTTTCCCCTGCTTTCAATTGCATGCCCTCTTCGATTTTCAATCGAAGAATTTTGCCCGTGGCTTCGGAAGAAACGATCACTTCTTCTGCCTCAAAATTTCCTGAAGCATCATACTCATTGGCATGTTGCCCGCAGGAAGTGAGACTCCACGTGATGACGAACAGGAATTTCAATCGAATACGCATAGATAAAGTGTTTTAATTTCCGATGGTGTTCTGATAGTTGAATTGTGCCAGCATGAGTTGAACCTGGTGAAGGAGTAAATTCTGCCTGGCCGCATCTTCCGCATTGAGTTCCCGCAAATAATCGTTGGTAGAAATAACTCCATTTTCGTGCTGAGAG
>JAYVEZ010000411.1:0-2932 GCA_043773645.1 Cytophagales bacterium | reverse complement strand
TAGGTCATCGCACCATAACGATTGGCATACCCAAGGCGAACCTCGGCCACATTGCGGATAAGCACGGGCAAACCGTTCTTATTGTTTTTAATCACAATGTTTTCGATGTCTTTCAGGTTCTCTACGAGTCCCTCGCTCCGGATGAAGTATGCGAATGGCTTTTGGTCGATGTAGGCCCCTCCTGTATTTTGATTATTCTTTTCCAGAGCGCTGAAAACCTCGCCGATACTGACATTCATACTGCGCAACTTCTCCGGGTCAAAGGCAATTTCATATTGCTTCAGGAAACCACCCCAACTGCTCACATCGGCTACTCCCTCGGTACCCAGCAATTGCCGGCGGACGACCCAATCCTGGATAGTGCGCAAGTCCATGGCCGTGTACTGGTTTTCAAAACCCTTTTTTGGACGCACGATGTACTGATAAATTTCACCCAGCCCTGTTGTGAGTGGCGCTAGTTCCGGTACGCCGGCTCCCGGCGGAATAGACGCCTTAGCCTGCGTGAGCCGTTCGTTCACTTGCTGGCGCGCCCAATAGACATCAGCGCCATCAGTAAATACAATGGTGACGACCGAAAGACCAAAACGCGAGAAGGAACGCATTTCGGTAATGTGCGGAATGGTCGCCATGGTCTGTTCGATGGGAAAGGTCACTAGCCGCTCCACTTCGGGTGCGGCCAACGATGGCGAAAGGGTGATCACCTGAACCTGATTGTTGGTGATATCCGGAACGGCATCAATGGGGAGTTGCGTCAGCGAGTAAATGCCGAACAGCACTAAACCCAATGTCAGCATTCCAACGATAAATTTATTCCTTATCGAAAAGGAAATGATTCCATTCAACATGAGATGGACTGTTAAAAATTAAAAAATGGACAATGGCCGGCTATGCCGTCAGCAGAGAAAAAAGTACCGGCAAAAAGAATCAGGAATGACGGGGAGGCTGAAAAATGTCGCTTAGATGGGAAGCAATGTTGTCTTCCTGGTAGGTTGAAGAGTGAGCGATATCTGTGAGGGGAATGGTTTCTTCCAATGTTATTTTCTGAATAGGCAAAGCGACGGCCGGTACCGTGAAGGAGTGATGAGGATCTTTAAAAGGAAGCCGATTGTCCTGGTCGTCGTGCGACACATCGGATTGGTAATGCATTGTCAAAAACTCCATGAACGACATGTCCTTTACCTGTTGCTTGTGTTGGTTGTAGTGTTCCAGCAATATCGGAAGGCGCAAGGCCTCGTGAAACTCCGTGTAAGAGTTGATGTATAAAACGAGGAGTGATATGGCAAGAATGCGTTTCAAAACAACAATCAGATATGTAAAGATAAGAGAAATGTTGCAAAATCCCGTTTTCTGAGCAGGGGAAATGAGGTTAGTCCTGATTAAATAAATTCAAATTTCCACCTTTTCTGAACCGTGTTAAATCGTAAGGCGGCATTTCTTTGCCGTGCAAGTATTTCTTTTTGGATGCCCGGAAGAGTTGGTGAATAGAGTCAGCGATATTTCCTTCTCCGGTCATTCTTCTTCCGAATTGTGAGTCATTGACAGTTCCGCCATGCATCGAAGAGATTTGGTTCCATACTTTGTCAAAGCGACCTGGAAAGTTTTTGCGAAGCCAGTCTTCAAATATTTTGCCTACGGATCCATTCAGCCGCACGATCGTCATCCCTGCAGCGAGGGCACCATGATCGGCCGCCGCTTTGATCACTTGTGGTATTTCGTGATGATTCAGACCAGGAATGATCGGTGCGTTCATAATGCCAACTGGAACGCCGGCCAGCGCAAGTCCTTCTACAGTCTTGAGTCTTTTTAGTGCACTTGCCGTGCGGGGTTCCATGATGCGCCGCAGACCTTCATTCAGCGTGGTGATGGAAATATAAACATGAACAAGCTTTTCCGAAGCCAAATCCTGCAGGAGATCAAGATCGCGAAGAACCAGGCTGTTTTTGGAAATGATGCCCACTGGGTGGCGGTATTGTACCATTACCTTCAGCATCTGCCGGGTGATTTCGAATTTTTTTTCCTGGGGTTGATAACAGTCCGTGTTGCCGGACAGCATGATCGGCACGGCATTCCAGTTTTTGTTCAGCAAATGTTGCTCGAGCAAACGGGGCGCATTTTCCTTTACGATAATCTTGCTTTCAAAATCCAGGCCAGCGCTAAACCCGTAATACTCGTGCGTGTTTCGCGCATAACAATAGATGCATCCGTGCTCACAACCCTGGTACGGATTCATTGAATACATCATCCCCAAATCCGGGCTGTCCACTTTATTGACAATCTTTTTCGGATTTTCGTAAAAGATTTGGGTGAGGGGTGATTCCAGTAAGGGTTCATCAAGACCTTCGATGTGTTGCGCCACAACCTGAGCTTTGAGGAATTTATTCCCGGTTTTAATTTGGGCTCCACGTCCCTTGAAATAGGATTCATCCATGGATCAATATTACTAAAATAATTAGCAGAAAAGTAAATAATTTAGTGTGCTTACCTACTCAGAGACCCCAATTCAGCGTATTCAGAGCGATTGGCTTGAAAAAGCGAATATCGGGCTATTGGTCAAGCGTGAGGACTTGAACCATCCCGAAGTATCAGGAAACAAGTGGTGGAAACTGAAGTACAACCTGGAGCAGGCACGGCGGTTGGGATTTGAAAAACTGCTCACGTTTGGCGGGGCTTACTCCAACCATATTTATGCCATGGCGGCGGCCGCGAAAGAAGGTGGATTTGAAAGTATCGGGGTGATCCGCGGTGAGGAAACGCTTCCTTTAAATTCTACGCTTTTGTTTGCGCGAAGTCAGGGCATGCAGTTGCATTATGTTTCGCGTGAAGCGTACAAAAAGAAATCAGAGCCGGCATGGATTGAAAACCTGAAACAGCTTTTTGAAAAATTCTATTTGATCCCGGAAGGCGGGACGAATGAATTGGCGGTAAAGGGTTG
>JAYVEZ010000410.1:0-7421 GCA_043773645.1 Cytophagales bacterium | reverse complement strand
ACCCAGCACACCAGCCACAAAAGTTTTACCGGGCTCTTGGTTTGAATTCTATCGGTAATGAGTCGGAATCCCTGATAGGCATCCACCAATTCAACGATGGTCATCGCACCCAATAAGAAGAAGAGAATGGATGAAATCTGTGCCAGGTGGAGCCCGAGGGCCGAGCCTACAAATTCATGGTATTGATCCAATACCGTAAGAGAGACAAATTTTTCAGGGCTAAGTTCTAATTTCAGTGTTTCCAGAAAATTCAAAAATTCTTTTCCCTGGAGCACGCCTTCTGATGGTGAAGACATAATAAAGAGTGTCCAGCAGAGCACTCCGGTGAGCAAAGCGGAGGCAGTCTTATTTACCTTGATGGGGTGCTCCAATGCGATGGCCAGATAGCCCACCACAAAAACCAAGATGATGATGACTTCCATAGGATGCGTTTAGGTCGCAAGTAAATATATGCGAAAAAATGCTTTTTGGAAGTCTGATAAGAGATAATTGTGGCTTAAATATTACCCACAGCAGTCATGCCGCATTCTAATAAACTCAAGTACGGGCGGACTCAAAGCCGAAATAACCGAAAACCCGATTATTCGCCCAGATTGAAAAGCCCCTGGTTCAAAAGCCGAAGGGACTTTTCCTTTTGACTCGTGTCTACAAGAATGGAAATATTATTGTGGCTGCCTCCATAAGATACCATCCTCACCGGGACATCGGCAAGGGATTGAAACACGTCGTTGAGTACGCGTTTCTTTTCAGCCAACTTGTTTCCAACAATGCAAATGATGGTTTGGTGCTTGTCCACTTCGATGGTTCCAAAGCGTTGAAGTTCCCCCATGATTTCATCCAGGTGACTTTCATCATCCACGGTAACTGATACGGCCACTTCGGATGTGGATATCATGTCGATGGGTGTTTTGTACTTTTCGAATATTTCAAAAACGCGGCGCAGGAAACCAAAAGCCAGTAACATCCGCGATGATTTGATGTTGATGGCGATGATGCCATCTTTGGCGGCAATGGCTTTGAATTCACCCCGTGTCCCCTTGTCACTGATCAACGTCCCGGCTGCCTTTTCATCCATGGTATTCTTCAGGCGGACAGGAACCCCATATTTCTGCGCAGGAACGATGGTGGAAGGGTGTAATATTTTTGCTCCGAAATAAGCAAGCTCAGAAGCTTCATCAAAGGTAAGCTCTGCAATGGGCAGCGTCTTTTTCACCACGCGGGGATCGTTGTTGTGCATGCCATCAATGTCGGTCCAGATCTGAATCTCCTCAGCCCGTATCGCGGCGCCAATCAATGAGGCGGTATAGTCACTGCCTCCGCGCTTCAGGTTGTCAATCTCATTCTGATGGTTGCGGCAGATGTAGCCTTGCGTGATGAGGATGTCCACCTGACTCATCGAAGGAAGCAGGGCTTTCAATCGCTCACTTATTTTTTCCAATTCGGGTTCCTGATTTTCATCAATGGACATGAAGTGAAGAGCGGGCAGGAGCCTCGAGTCTATTTTCTGTTCACGCAGGTGATAGTAAAAAAATTCTGTTGAAGCCAGCTCACCCTGGGCCAGCAATTCCCGGTAGCTCCGGTCATCAAAGGCGCCGGCGGCGAGCAAGCGAATGAGGCTGAAGTAACGACTTACAATATCCTGTCCGATCGCCAGATATTCTGGTGAGGTGAATAACTCCTTTGCATATTGTTGATAGTGTTTTTCCAGCCGAACGATCTCAATTTCAGCCTCCTTCTTTTTTCCAGCCAGCAGGAATTCCCCCATCCGAACAAGGGTATTGGTCGTGCCGCTGAGCGCGGAGAGGACGACAATTTTCTTTCCAGGTGTACCAATGACCAGGTCAGCCACTTTGATGAGGCGTTCAGGTTTGCCAACGGAAGTTCCACCAAACTTTAATACTTGCATAGAATTTACTTTTCGTTCACGGTGAGCATACCATGAGGGCAACAAAGATAAATTATTGAATGGATGCAGAATGTGTTTTAGCCACAGATTGCACAGATTACCACGGATTTTTTCTTGGTAAATGAAAAAAGCACGGTCTAAGACCGTGCTTTCATTCTTTTGCTTTGCTCCAATCGTGGAGTGAGCTTTACTTTTTTACCTCTTCGTATTCTACATCGGTTGCATCACCTGTAGCGCTCGAAGTAGCGCCGCCTGCGCCTGCATCTGCTGCATTGGCTCCAGCTTGTGGTCCGCCATTTGCACCCGAGGCAGAAGAGGCCGCGTACATCTCTTGAGATGCGGCCTGCCATGCGGCATTGAGGGCAGTCATAGCATTGTCAATGGCTGCAAGGTCCTGGTTCTTGTGTGCTTCCTTCAGTTTTTCAAAAGCACTGGTGATGGCTGCCTTGTTACCTTCAGAGAGTTTGTCACCATATTCTTTCAATTGTTTTTCAGTCTGGAATATGAGCGAGTCGGCCTGGTTGACTTTTTCGATCTTTTCCTTTTCCTTCTTGTCGGATTCGGCATTGAGTTGCGCCTCTTCTTTCATCTTTTTGATTTCGGCGTCTGTCAGGCCTGAAGAAGCTTCAATGCGGATCTTCTGTTCCTTACCTGTGCCCTTGTCTTTCGCAGACACATGCAGGATTCCGTTTGCATCAATGTCAAAGACAACTTCTACCTGAGGCACACCGCGCGGTGCGGGGGGTATACCGTCGAGGTGGAATCGTCCAATCGTACGGTTGTCTTTTGCCAACGGGCGTTCTCCCTGCAGCACATGGATTTCCACCGAAGGCTGATTGTCGGAAGCCGTTGAGAACACTTCTGATTTCTTTGAAGGAATGGTCGTGTTGGATTCGATCAGTCGGGTCATCACGCCGCCCATGGTTTCAATACCAAGGGAAAGGGGTGTAACGTCGAGCAGCAACACATCTTTTACTTCGCCGGTGAGCACACCGCCTTGAATGGCAGCGCCTACAGCAACAACTTCGTCGGGGTTCACACCCTTTGAAGGCTTCTTGCCGAAGAATTTCTCCACCTCTTCCTGGATTCTGGGAATGCGGGTAGAACCGCCCACCAAGATCACTTCATCAATTTGTCCAACGGCGATACCTGAATCTGCCACGGCCTTGCGGCAGGGCTCCAGGGTTCTCTTGATCAGATCATCGCACAGTTGTTCGAACTTTGCGCGGCTGAGTTTTCTTACCAGGTGTTCAGGTACTCCGTCCACCGATGTGATGTAAGGAAGATTGATTTCCGTCTCTTGAGAGCTCGACAATTCTATTTTCGCTTTTTCAGAGGCTTCTTTCAGTCGTTGAAGGGCCATCGGATCTTTTCTCAAGTCGATGTTTTTTTCTGATTTGAATTCATCCGCCAACCAATTCATGATGCGCATGTCGAAGTCGTCACCACCGAGGTGTACGTCACCATTGGTGGATTTCACTTCAAACACGCCATCGCCCAATTCCAAAATGGAAATATCGAAAGTACCACCACCGAGGTCGTACACAGCGATCTTCATGTCTTTGTTTTTCTTATCCAAACCGTAAGCCAGCGCGGCTGCTGTGGGTTCGTTGATGATGCGCTTTACATCCAGGCCTGCAATTTGCCCGGCTTCCTTCGTTGCTTGCCGCTCCGCGTCGTTGAAATAGGCGGGTACGGTGATCACCGCTTCGGTCACGGTAGTACCGAGATAGTCTTCTGCCGTGCTCTTCATTTTCTGAAGAATCATGGCAGAGATCTCTTGTGCTGTATACAGACGGTCACCGATGCGCACCCGCACCGTATCGTTGGTGCCGCTCTCCACGCCATAGCTCACCATCTTCATTTCACCACTTACATCTTTGAAGTTCTTGCCCATGAATCGTTTGATGGATTGCACGGTATTTTTTGGATTGGTGATGGCCTGACGCTTGGCGGGGTCTCCCACTTTGCGTTCGCCTTTTCCATTGTCCAGAAAGCCCACAATTGAAGGTGTTGTTCTGCGCCCTTCACTGTTGGCGATAACCACCGGTTCGGAGCCCTCCATTACGGCTACACACGAGTTGGTGGTACCCAAATCTATTCCAATGATTTTTCCCATGATATTTTCAGTTTTTTTGTTTCAGAATCTATTGTACTCCTATCACCCTGTCAATGGTTATGCCAAGAGGGTTTTTAGGAGTAAAAGTGACAGAGTGGCAGAAAAAACAGTCTACCGGACCTTATTTGGCTGTTTGAGGATTGCCGTTTAAGGCATTTCAGGGGTGGTTGACTGTTCTTGTTCCGGTTGACCAGGAATGTAAGAATGGGATTTATCAGATCGGAGCGTATGGCTTATTGCAAAAAGCTAAACTGTCAGCGGTTTTGAATTTGCTTCATCCGTAATGTGCAAACAATTTGAAACCGTAAACCCAGAGTAAAGCTTATGGCTCTCGGTTTCTGATGGATCTTAACGTCAGAGTCTACTTCTTCCGGCAGCCATCAAGAATCATATTTTTGAATTGATTATCATTTTTGAGGATGCCGAAAAACTCACCGAGGTACTCCTTCATATCTTTGAAATCCCTGGGGCTGAAATCTTTTTGATAGCTGTCGACCACGCCCAGGATGGTGGGCTCAAGCGCCAGATATTCTTTTCTTACAAACTGTGTGACGGGTTCCTTGCGGCAGAATCCGCGGTAGAGCCGTTCGCGCACATTGGCGATCCCCAACTCGGGGCTCACTTCGGCATAGGGCGGGTTTACAAATCCGGACATATCAAAATCGTAGGTGAGGGGGATGTATTTCTTGGGTTCCTGAAAAATCACTTTGGCATTGTGGAGGAAAGTTGTAGACCAGTCGGTATTGGCCACCATCAGCTGAAAAAAGTCGTGGCGCAGGGCTGCAGTGTCGTTCAATCCCAGTGGATGTAGATTAAGGTTTTCCATGACTTTTGCGTGATGGCGTTTGGCCACCAGGTTATCATCCTCTATAAAAAATGAAGTCAATTGAAAATTCTTGTTCTTCTTGCCATCCGCTTCCGTGAAGTCAAGGTTGGCAAGTCGGGTGTTGAAATAGTACGGCGAGATTTTCTCGTACATTTTGTAGCAAACGAATTCTTTCATCACCAGGGGATTTTTCCCATCGTTGTTCTGGCATGGCATCACCAGCTTCAAACTTTTGTTCCCCTCCAGGAAGGTGCCCTTCGCATCGGATTTGCTGATTTTGATCCGTATGGGAGAAAAGTAGCAATTTTTTCTGCGGAAGATACCGCGGGCCCGGACATTGATTTTGATTGAGTCCCAGTTGCCTGCCTCGGTTTTGGAATAGAGCGCTGCCGGGAGAAATGTTGAATCGTTGGTTTTCTTTTTAATATCTTTGATTGACACCTTAAGTTTCAAGTCCAGTGGTTCTTGTTCCCGGAACAAGGCAGTGACATCAGATTTTTGGGCACTCACCTGGAGTGAGAGAAAGCCGAATAGAAAAATGAATGCGAACTTTTTCATGGTGGTACTTTAATATGATCAGAAAACCGAACGAATGCTTATGAGAAAATATCTACAGATCATAAATATCAGAACTTTTCAAGTTTTATTGATCTGCTTGATCACTTCTTTTTTCGTGATTCAGTACGATATCAAATATAACTATGATCTCACGGTCATCAGCATCGCCATCATATTTCCGCTCGTATTTACGATTCGAGCTGCTTTTCGGCGACGGGAGAAGGCCCTGGAGCACCTTAGCCGATTTAAGGCCAGCCTGCAAATTGTTCACTATTGCTTCCAGCGCAGCAAGAAGCTGGAAGAGGGTAAAAAGGTGATTGTAAAAGAGCTCCTTGCTAAAATATCTGATTCACTCCTTCACCTACTCTCTAAAAACAACAAAGACCAGACCGAATTGAGAAGTAACCTGGGAGCTGTTTTTCAGTTTATCCAGGATAACAAAGAAGAAGTTTCTTCATCGGAGGCGTTGAAAATATTTCGGTTCATGAAGGACGTGCATACATCCACGGAAAACATCCTTGCCATTGATACACACCGCACACCCATCAGCCTGAGGGCTTATTGCCGCGTGTTTATTTATTTCTTCCCGTTGATCTACACCCCGGCGTTGCTCCATCGGCTGGAGCACCATTCTCCCGATTGGGTGGTCTATTCACTCAGCATGATTACCGGTTTCATTCTCATCTCGTTGTTTAATGTACAAGATGAGATGGAGCACCCGTTTGATCAGCACGGATTGGATGATATTCGCCTGGATGAATTCAAGTTCACAGGCTGAGATGTAAACAACTATTTGGGTTCAGTGAAGGTATTCGCCTGCGAATCTCTACATTTGCGACCTTATTTTTTTAAATGACCATCGAGCAGGAAATTGCCAAGCGCAGAACGTTTGGAATCATCAGTCACCCGGATGCCGGAAAAACCACCCTCACGGAGAAACTGCTGCTTTTTGGAGGTGCTATTCAAAAGGCGGGTGCCGTCAAGTCTTCCAAGATAAAAGACCACGCCCGCAGCGACTGGATGGAAATCGAGAAGCAGCGCGGTATCTCAGTGGCCACTTCCGTGATGGGCTTCAACTACCAGGGGATTAAGATCAATTTGCTGGATACACCGGGTCACCAGGATTTTGCCGAAGACACATATCGTACCCTCACTGCCGTAGACAGTGTGATCATGGTCATTGACTGCGTCAAGGGTGTGGAGACACAAACCGAGAAGTTGATGGAGGTTTGCCGCATGCGCAGTACGCCTGTAATCTGTTTTATTAACAAGCTCGACCGGGAGGGACGTGATCCGTTTGATCTTTTGGATGAGATTGAAGAGAAACTCAACATCAAGGTTCGGCCGTTGAGCTGGCCCATCAGCATGGGCAAGACTTTTAAAGGGGTTTACAGTCTTTACGAAAAAAATTTACACCTCTTCACGGCCAGCAAGACCGTGATCCAGGAAGGCATCCAGATTGATGACATTCAGGATCCACGGCTGGACGACCTCGTAGGAGAAAATAATGCCCGTCAATTGAGGGCGGATGTTGAATTGATTGAAGGCGTCTATCCGGACTTCGACATAGAAGATTACCAGGCAGGAAAGGTGGCTCCCGTTTTCTTTGGAAGTGCGGTCAATAATTTTGGAGTAAAAGAACTCTTGGACACGTTCATCCGGATTGCACCCACGCCACGCCCGCGCGAAACGACTCTTCGCATGATTGAACCGGAAGAAAAGAAATTCTCGGGCTTTGTTTTCAAGATCCACGCCAACATGGACCCCAAGCACCGCAACCGCATTGCCTTTGTGCGCGTTTGCTCTGGTGAATTTGAAAGGGGCAATACGTATTTTCATGTAAGACAGAATAAGAGCTTTAGATTTTCCAATGCCACCGCCTTCCTGGCCCAGGATCGAGAGACAATTGATGAGGCGTGGCCCGGTGACATCGTGGGAATTTATGATACGGGAAACCTGAAGATTGGGGACACCCTCACCGAAGGAGAGAAATTGCAATACACCGGCATTCC
>JAYVEZ010000409.1:0-5167 GCA_043773645.1 Cytophagales bacterium | reverse complement strand
TGACCGAAAAAAGAAAATGGCAGACCTGGCAGATGTCTTCATCGCACTGCCCGGTGGCTGGGGCACGCTGGATGAACTGGCTGAAATCCTTACCTGGCGTCAACTGGGTCTGATCCAACAGCCGATAGGGCTTTTAAACCTTGATTCCTTCTTTTCCCCATTAGTAGCCCAAATGGAGGCCATGGTTCAAAAGGGATTTCTCCGTCAGGACAATCTCAATTTCCTCACCCTGGAAGATTCTCCTTCAAAATTGCTCACTGCTTTGGGGGTAGTTACCGTTTAAGTATTTATCGATTCTGGTTTTTTTCAATAGTTTTATCGGGGGCAATTCGGCTCATGCGTATTCGTAGATATTTTCTTCCGTTCATCTTAATCATGCCCTTGGTTGGGAAAGCCCAGTTGGGTCTTAACATGACTGAGGGCAGGCACCGCGTAAAGTTTCCAATAGAGATTTGTAATAACCTGGTGGTCATCCCCGTCGTGCTCAACGGCCAGCTTCCACTCAAGTTCATTCTGGATACGGGTGTGCGGACGACCATCCTCACCGAAAAAACTTTCAGTGATATTCTCAAGTTGACGTACGGACGACATTACATGGTAGCCGGACCTGGCGGTGAAAAAGTGGTCGAGGCCTATGTCACCAACAATGTGACCCTGGACATGCCTGGGGTTCATGGCGAAGGGCATGCCATGCTGGTCCTTGAGAAAGACTATCTGGAATTAAGAAACTACATGGGAATGGATGTGCAGGGTGTGCTGGGTTATGAGGTCTTCAGCCGTTTCATTGTGGAAATCGATTATCAGGGAAAAGAATTAACGCTCACCCTTCCTGAGTTTTTTCAACCCAGAAAAAAATTTCAGGAATTGGCAATCATCATTCAGGATACAAAACCTTATTTGCAGGCGAGTGTAGAAATGAACAACGGCGCCGTGATCAATGCAAAGCTGCTGGTGGACAGCGGTGCCAGCCACGGACTGGTATTGGATCCTGCCTCTGACACTAAAATTACTGTTCCTGAAAAGCATGTGAACAGTTTAATCGGACGCGGACTGGGCGGGTTGATCACAGGCGAAATTGCCCGAATCAAATCGCTTAGCCTGGGCAAGTATCGAATCGAAGATATCATCGTCAACTTCCCCGACGCAAATAGTTACATCGATACCCTCAAAGCTTCCGATGTCTTCAGGAACGGGGCGATTGGTGGAGAAATATTGAGCCGCTTTACAACGATCTATGATTTCCCCAGGGAAAGGATTTATATCAAAAAGAATTCTTCATTTTATAATACTTTCAACTTCAACATGAGTGGACTTACCTTAAAAGCAAAAGGTTCACGCTTGCGCAAATTTGAAGTTGCCGATGTGCGAAAAGGTTCTCCCGCCGAAAAGGCAGATATCCAAAATGGGGATGAATTGCTTTTTATCAATGGCTACCCCACCTATCAATTGGATCTCAACAGCCTCAACGGATATTTCAACGAAAAACCTGGAAAAAAAATTAAATTGGACTTACTCCGCAACGGCGTGAAGTTGACAAAACGGTTTAGCCTGGAAAGTCAGATCTGAGCCGCCGCCGACTTCAACAATCGCACCAGCTGACCTTTTCTTTTTCCATACTCCTTTTTCCAGGAACGCTGGGTTTCAAAAAAATGATTCGAGTTGAGGAGCTCGCGGTAAAGCCGCTCACTGGTGAGGTGCCGCTTCAAGACAAAATTCATCACGCCGGCACCAATGGTCTCCTCATAGTTGGAGTTTTTCAATATCGTAATCGGCACATTCCGTGTCTTGCGGTGGTGGAGTGTGTCAATCATGGTCACCAAGGCGCTTCTTCCAATATTATCGTCAATCAATATGTGCTCGGGGTGGAAGCGAACCAATCGTTCGAGAATGGATTGTAGGTCAAAGGCCATTTCGGTGAGGATCATTTTATGTTGAATGCCCTTGAGCTGATCAAAAATGTGACCCACTTCGATTGGGTTATTTCCAACCACCAGTACTTTCCAACTTCCGTGTGAATCATTCTTTGCCACCATAGATACTGCCATAACCTTTAGTGCCAAAAACCGTGTTTGGTAACCCCGCTAAACTCATTTTACCTCAAACAGGGTACTCATCCCAGCTCCAACACGTGCAAATTGCTAGTTTTATGCTGTGACAGAAAAAAAAATAGTGATTGTTGGTGGCGGTTTGGCAGGCCTGGTGACTTCCATTCACCTTCGACGTGCGGGGCTAACCTGCCACCTTGTTGAAAAGCGGTCTTATCCGTTTCACCGGGTTTGTGGTGAGTACATTTCCAACGAAGTAATTCCTTACCTGAAATCATTGGAGATCGAAACCGAAGAACTGTGTCCCTCACACATCAACGAGCTTCAACTTACCTCCATCAATGGCAAATCCGCATTGATGCCTTTGGATTTAGGTGGTTTTGGAATCAGCCGCTACAAACTGGATCATTTTCTTTTCCAAAAGGCCACCCAGCTGGGGGTTAAGTTTAGCCTCGATACAGAATGTGAAAAAATTTCATTCCACAAGGATCACTTTGTGGTTAAGACCAATCGAACAGAAGAAGCCACGCCCCTGGTGGTTGGTTCTTTTGGCAAGCGATCAAAGTTGGATGGCCAGCTCAACAGGTCATTTCTTCGCAAGCGGTCTCCATATGTCGGGGTGAAATACCATATCCGGATGAAGGATTTTCCCGATCACCGCATCGCCCTTCACAATTTTCAAGATGGCTATTGTGGCATCAGCCGCGTGGAGGATGACATTGTCAATCTTTGCTATCTCACCCATCGAAAAAATGTAAAAGCCAATGGCAGCATCCGCGCCATGGAGGAGGCAGTTCTATTTCAAAATCCCTTTCTGAAACGAATTTTTGAAGAGGCCGAGTTTCTATTTTCAAAACCTGAAACCATCAACGAAATATCTTTCGAGACCAAAGCTCCTGTTGAGCAACATGTTTTGATGGCAGGAGACGCTGCAGGCATGATTACACCCCTGTGCGGCAACGGCATGGCCATGGCCATTCATTCCGCTAAAATTCTCAGCGAGCACATCCTCCGATTTTATCACCAAGGGAATCACGACAGGGCCAGACTTGAAATGGATTATTCAAATGCATGGGCCAGGTTATTTGCAAGAAGGTTATGGGCAGGACGCCAGATCCAACGGCTGTTTGGTGATGTGTGGACTTCCAACTTGGCGGTTAACCTTGCGCGACACACACCTCCGGTTGCTAATTTTTTGATGAAGAAGACGCACGGCGAACCTTTCTGAATTCAGAATGCATCTTCCTATCCCAAAAATCAACACTTCATACGAATGAATGCGGAGTTCCTGTAAAAGGACGGATTCCTTAAACGATTTTTTTTAACTTTCATCATAAACCCAACTTCCATGAACTCCACCAATCGCAGAGATTTTATACGCACCCTGGGTCTTGTGACTGCCAGCTCCGCTTTGGGCTCAACCTTGCTGGATTCATGTACCACCAAGTCGTCGTCCGATAAGACATCAGACTCGACTTCGGTGAGTTCGGTGTTGAAGCCGGAAATGTTTTTCAAGATATCACTTGCCGAATGGTCATTTCACCGCGCCCTGCAAGCCAAACAAATGGACAACCTTGATTTTCCAGGCAAGGCAAAGAACGATTTTGGCATCTCGGCGGTAGAATATGTAAACCAGTTTTTCAAAGACAAGGCAAAGGATACCACCTACCTGGCGGAGCTCAAAAAACGTTGTGATGACAATGGTGTCACCAGTGTGCTGATCATGATCGACAATGAGGGTTTCATGGCGGATTTGGATGCAAAGAAGCGTCAACTGGCTGTGGAGAATCATTATCAATGGATTGATGCAGCAAAATTCCTTGGCTGTCACTCCATTCGGGTAAATTGTTTTGGAGAGGGATCACGAGAAGAAGTGGCCAAGGCAGGTATTGACGGGCTACACAAGCTAAGTGAGTATGGTCAAAAAGCAGGCATCAATGTAATTGTAGAGAATCATGGAGGAATGTCTTCCGATGGCCAGTGGCTTAGCGGGGTGATTGCAGCAGTGGGGATGTCCAACTGCGGGACACTTCCTGACTTCGGCAACTTCTGTATCCGCAGGGAAAAGGGTGACATGTGGGAATCAAAATGCGTGGAGCTTTATGATCGCTACAAAGGCGTGGCTGAGTTAATGCCCTTCGCGAAAGGCGTCAGCGCAAAAACTTACGACTTCGATGCACAAGGCAATTGCGTGGAGACCGACTACGCCAAGATGATACCCATCGTAAAACAAGCCGGATATACGGGCCACATTGGGATTGAATACGAAGGCAGTGTACTTTCAGAAGAAGACGGGATCAGGGCCACCAAGAAGCTGCTGGAAAAAGTAGCGATGGCCTAGAAGAGATACTCTCCGATGTGGCTCACATCAAAAAAGAGCCATAAAAAAAAAGCGATCAGGCAGGTGGCCGAAATAAAATTTAGCCACATCGTATGTTTGAAATCCGCTTCCGCGGAATTTTTGAAAACCTTCAGGAGCCAATAGCCAAAGTACAGAACGACCGGGCTCAATGCGGCCATAAAAGCCCACCCATATCGAATATCATAATAAGCATTGAAGTAAAGAACAAAACCAGCGGTTGTCAACGCAAAAAATACAGCGGCAAAATAAAATGTACCGCGAATGCCCAGCCTGCGGCTGAGGGTATTGTCACCATGGTCCGCATCCTCTTCATGCTGATAAACTTGTGTCATGGGATAATTGGCCCACAGCATCAGGCTGGTAAGTATCCCTGGAAGGAGAACCTTCGCCTGAAGTAAGTTCTCCATGTCATACTTATTGATTCCCGCATAACACATCAGAAAGGTAAATAGTCCCTGAAACAAGCCCGTGACAACCCATCCGGTCAAGGGATATTTTTTTAGGCGAACCATGGGATGGCTGTAAGCTTTTGAAATGAGCCCATATACCAGCAGCATGATTGAAAACAGCGGAGAGATTTTCAGAAATCCCAGTACGATGGCCATCGCATCAAGGGCGAGTGCCATCCAATACAATCCCTTTTCTACCGGCGGAGGATTCTTTAGTCCGCCAATGCTTTTCTCGTCCTTGTCAAAATAACTGTTGTAGCCGTTGCTGGCCGGGTACAGGAAGAAATGGAGCGTTAGGAACACCCAGAGCA
>JAYVEZ010000408.1:0-4161 GCA_043773645.1 Cytophagales bacterium | reverse complement strand
TGCCAATCACATTGCCTTCATTTATGCTGAGGATCTTTGGGTAGCGAATCCTGATGGTTCGCAGCCACGGAGATTAACTGTAGATGAAGGGGTGGAATCGAATCCTGTTTTTTCGCCTGACGGAAAACTCATCGCGTTCAGCGCACAATACGATGGCAACACGGATGTTTTTACCGTGCCGGTCGAGGGTGGTGTACCAACAAGGTTAACATGGCATCCTGGCGCCGACATGGTCAGGGGATTTACCCCTGATGGCAAAGCGGTCCTGTTCACATCACAACGAGCGATGTTTACACAGCGGTACACGCAATTGTTTACAGTACCCATCATAGGTGGATTTCCAACACAACTTGAAATTCCCAATGCCTTTCATGCCTCTTATTCACCGGATGGTAAATACATGGCCTACACGCCCATCCCTGATGTATTTCGTCAGTGGAAGAATTACCGAGGGGGCACCATTGCCACCATCTGGGTATTTTCTTTTCAGGACAAGTCGGTCGTAAAAATTCCTCAACCCGGCGGAGGCTGCAACGATACCGGTCCCCAATGGATGGGTGACAAAATTTATTTCCGCAGTGACCGCGATGGTGAATTTAAATTATTCTCCTACGATGTTGCATCGAAAGAAACTAAATTGAATCTCTCCTTCAATGATTTTCCCATCATCAACATGGCTGCCGGAAGCGGCAAAATCATTGTTGAGCAGGCCGGTTATCTGCACACCTTTGATCCAGCCGCAACAACATCCAAACGGCTCGTGATCGGTATCGCCGCGGACCTGCAGGAACTAAGACCCCGGTTTGTAAAAGGCGGAACCTATATCAGAAGTGCTGACATTTCCCCATCCGGCACACGCGTTGTTTTTGATTTCAGGGGAGATATCATCACCGTTCCTGGCGAAAAAGGGGATCCCCGAAACATTACCCAGACTACCGGTGTGCACGAAAAATATCCGGCCTGGTCACCCGACGGTAAATCGATTGCTTATTTTTCAGATGCTTCCGGAGACTATGAACTTCACATCAAATCACAAGACGGGATCGGGGATGCCCGGTCATTCAAGTTAAGTGGTGCCGGATTTTATGCCTTTGCCACTTGGTCACCCGACAGCAAGAAGATCTCATTTGTTGACAATGGTCGAAATCTCTATGTGATTGACCTGCCTTCCGGCGGAATCAAGAAAATTGATGCCGATGAAATCTATGTTCCCGGCGCGTTTCGTCAATCATTTGGCGACTGGTCAGCCGACTCGAAGTGGATCGTCTATACCAAAGTATTGGATACCAATTTCAAGAAAATACTGGTGTACTCCCTTGACCAGGGAAAATCATTTCCAATTACTGACGGCCTGAGCGATGCATCCGAACCTGTGTTTGACACCACCGGAAAGTATCTTTTCTTCTTGGCCTCCACCAATGCAGGTCCGGTGGTGAACTGGTTTGACCAATCCAGTCAGGACATGAAAGCCACGCAATCCATCTATCTGGTGACCCTTCAGCAGGAGACCATTTCACCGTTTGCCAAAGAAAGTGATGAGGAAGAAATAAAATCAGATAAGACAGAAACGCCCAAGACGGACGATAAGGATAAGAAAGACAAAAAAGACAATGCCATAGCCGAGAAAAAAGTGGATCTGAAGATTGATTTTGAAGGCATTCAAAACCGGATCATTGATTTTCCCCTCAAGGCAGGCGACTTTGAAAGACTGGACATGGGGAAAGAGGGTGAACTGCTGTACGTTTCAAATTCCAATGATGGCACCGGCATGCTTCACAAATACGACATGAAGAAGAGGAAGGACACCGAAGTCATGGAGGTCGATCAATATATACTGTCCGCTGACGGAAAAAAATTGCTATACATGAAAGGCACAACCTGGGGCATCACCCCCACAGGAGAAAAACCTGAGGCCGGCAAAGGAATCATCAACACGGCAGACATCCAGGTAAAAATTGATCCGGCTTCAGAATGGCCCAATATTTTTGATGAGGCATGGCGCGTCAACCGAGACTACTTCTACGACCCCGGTATGCATGGTGCGGATTGGCCGGCAATGAAGAGAAAGTACGCTGCATTCCTCCCCGACCTGTCATGCCGCAATGACCTCAATACCATCATCCAATGGATGTGCAGCGAGCTGGCCGTGGGCCACCACCGCCTTACTTCACAGGGAGACAAACTCAATACACCTCCCGTGGTGACTGGCGGATTGTTAGGGGCCGACTATTCCATTGCGAATAATCGTTACCAGTTGAAGAAAATTTATGGTGGCCTGAATTACAATCCCAACCTGCGATCACCGCTTACGGAACCAGGCATCAATGCGAAGGTGGGTGACTACATCCTGGCGGTCAATGGAAAAGATGTGACATCTGCCGAAAACCTGTATAAGTTTTTCGAAGCCACGGCTGGAAAAATTGTGGACCTGACCATTGGGCCCAACCCAAACTATACTGGATCGCGGGTGGTGAAAGTGGTGCCCGTGGAGAACGAAAATACCCTTCGCAACCGCGACTGGGTGGAGGGCAATCTCAAAAAAGTAAACGAGGCCACAAACGGTCAGGTCGCTTATGTGTATGTTCCCAACACCGCCGGACTGGGTCATGAGTATTTCAAGCGCTATTTCTTTCCCCAGGCCCACAAGAAAGCCATCATCATCGATGAGCGCTTCAATGGTGGCGGTCAGGTAGCAGATTACTACATCGACCTTCTCCAGAAACCTTACCAGGCGCACTGGGCATTGCGCTACGGTAAAGATTTCAAAACGCCCAATGCTTCCATCCAAGGACCGAAAGTCATGTTGATCGATGAGAATGCGGGATCAGGCGGCGACATGCTCCCCTGGATGTTCCACAAATTCAATGTGGGTACCCTGGTTGGCAAACGCACGTGGGGAGGGCTTGTTGGGATTTTGGGATTCCCAGAGTTTATCGACGGTGGTGGTGTGACCGCTCCCAATCTGGGCATCTGGACCAAGGATGGATTTATTGTAGAAAACGTGGGCGTATCGCCTGACATCGAAGTAGAACAATGGCCCGCTGAAGTGATCAAGGGCAATGATCCTCAGTTGCAGAAAGCAATTGAAGTAGCGTTGAAAGAGTTGGAGAAAAATCCGCCTTCAGAGCCGGTGCGGCCGCCATTTCCAATACGGGTGAAGCATTGAAGTTTGCGATGGCGCGACGCTTATAGCGCGTGCCCTGGCGAACTTGATTAAGAAATGTTTATCCACAATCTTCCTAAGAAGAAGGTGTTTTCTATTCAATGTATTTAAAGTACTAGCGGAATTTTAGGATAGTCTTACAAATCAAACTGCTGTCATCCCTCACCTAAGCAGAGCCCACCGGCACGCGCTGTAAGCGTCGCGCCATCGCAGCGGACAGGCGCGGACTGTTGAACTACCTCCCCGCAAAAACTATCTTCCCTCCCACCACGGTCATCACCACCTTCACATCCCGGATTTTCTCCGGAGCAAGGGTGGTAATGTCCGCATCCAGCAAAGCAAAGTCAGCCAGTTTGCCTGGCTCCAATGAGCCTTTAATCTTTTCTTCAAAGGAAGCATAGGCCGCATCGATGGTGTAGGCACGAAGCGCTTGTTCAACCGTGATCTTTTGCTCTGGAATCCAACCATTGGGATTTTTATCATCGAGTGTACTGCGCGTCACGGCTGCATAGATTCCCTCCAGCGGTGTGGGTGGCGCCACAAACCAATCACTCCCAAACACCAGCCTTGCTTTGGCGTCCAGCAGGGAGCGAAACGCGTAGGTCGTCTTACATCGTTCCAAGCCAATGAATTTTTCTGCCCATCGTCCATCATCAATGACATGGTATGGCTGCATGCTCGCAATGACATCGAGATCAACAAATCTGGGAATGTCGGCAGGTGCGATATGTTGTGCATGTTCAATCCTGAAACGTCGGTCGCGGGGTCCGTTTTCATTTTCAACGCGCTCATAAATATTCAGCAATGTATGAATGGCCTTGTCGCCGATGGCATGAATCATCACCTGCAGTCCGGCCTTATCGGCAGCATAGGTCCAGTCATACAGATCCTTTTCGGGAGTGATGAAAAATCCAGAATCCGCTGGCGAGTCCAAGTATGGTTCAAAAAATGCTGCCGTGTGGGACCCCAGAGAACCATCGACAAAGCCCTTCAAGCCA
>JAYVEZ010000407.1:0-2730 GCA_043773645.1 Cytophagales bacterium | reverse complement strand
TATATGGTCAATAAGGCGATGATGATTGAGAAGACCGCCGCACTGATTAACGATAAGAAGATAGAAGGTATTACCGACTTGCGCGATGAATCTGACCGCGACGGATACAGGGTCGTGTATGATCTGAAGAAAGATGCCATTCCAAATATTGTTCTTAATAATCTATTCAAATACACCCAGCTACAGTCCTCATTTGGAGTCAATAACGTTGCGCTGGTAAAAGGAAGACCGCAGACCCTCAACCTGAAAGACCAGATTGTTCATTTCGTGGAGCACCGCCATGAAGTGGTAATCCGGAGGGCCAAGTACGACCTGGCAGAGGCTGAGAAGCGGGCCCACATCCTGGAGGGATACCTGATTGCCCTCGATCACCTGGACGAAGTGATTGCGCTGATACGGAACTCAAAGGATCCTGAAGTTGCCAAGCTGGGGTTGATGGAGCGCTTTCAACTCTCCGAAATTCAATCAAAGGCCATTTTGGAAATGCGCCTCCAACGCTTGACCGGCCTTGAAAGAGAGAAGATTCAAAACGAATACAAGGAAGTTAAAGCGCTGATCGACGAGTTGAATGAACTTCTCAGCAATGAGCCCAAGAGAATGGGTATCATTAAGACAGAGCTCCTCGAAATGAAAGAGCGATACGGTGATGCCCGCAGGACACTCGTGGTGGCCAGTGATGATGATTTTACCGTGGAGGATATGATCCCCAATGAGGAAATGGTCATCACCATCTCCAACCAGGGTTATGTGAAGAGGACCTTGCTGTCGGAGTATAGAACCCAGGGCCGCGGGGGTGTTGGCTCCAAGGGAGTATCAACCAAGGAAGATGATTTCACAGAGCATTTATTCATTGCCCATGCACATCATTACCTCCTGATTTTTACTGCTTCTGGTAAAGTATTTTGGAAAAAGGTTTATGAGATTCCGGAAGGAACAAAGACATCAAAAGGCCGGGCCATACAGAACCTTCTCAATATTGAACCCGGCGATTCCGTAAGGGCTGTGCTCAATGTGAAAAACATGGAGGACGAGGCTTATGTGAATGAGAATTTTGTCATTCTCTGTACTGAACAAGGGACCATCAAGAAGACTGCGTTGGAAGCCTACTCCCGTCCCCGGGCGAATGGCATCACAGCCATTACCGTGCATGAAGGCGATCGGTTGTTGGATGCTGCCTTGACGAATGGAAAGAACCACATCATTATTGCCAAGCGCGGTGGCAAGGCGGTACACTTCAATGAATCCGATGTACGCCCAATGGGACGGACCGCAGCCGGCGTGAGGGGTGTGACACTGGAGGGGGCCGATGATAAAGTGATCGGAATGGTTTGCATAACTAGTGAAGATGCTAACTTGCTGGTCGTTTCTGAAAAAGGATACGGCAAACGTTCTTCGATCGACGACTACCGGATTACCCGAAGGGGTGGAAAGGGTGTAAAAACCATCAATATCACTGAAAAAACTGGCAAGCTTGTTGCAATTAAGCAAGTGGGTGACAACGATGACTTAATGATTATCAATCGTTCTGGTATCAGCATCCGAATTCGTGTGGAGGAGTTGCGTGTGATGGGACGGGCAACGCAAGGCGTAAGGGTCATCCGCCTCAATGAAGATGACTCAATTTCTTCGGTGGAAAAAATACAGAACATCGAAGCAGTAGAAAATGGAAACCTGAACCAAACTGAAATATAAATTGAATCCAATGAAAAAGATTGTCTTAGCACTTCTTGTGGCCGCCCCGGTCATGGTGTTCGCACAAGTTAAACCAAGCCTGACCAAGGCCGACAAAGTCTATAAAGAGGGAAAAATAGACGAGGCAAAGAACATCATTGATGTGACCACCAGCAGCCAGGAATACATGGTGGATAAGAAAGGCCAGCCTTCCAAGGATGCGGCCAAAGCATGGTACCTGAAGGGTATGATTTATATGGCCATGGACACCACCAAGCAGGCCAAGTATAAGAACCTTGATCCGAATCCCTTTTTGGTCGCCAAAGATGCCTTTGAAAAGTGTAAGGCGATCGATGGCGGCAAATCAGCGAGCTTTATAAAAGATGCAACGGGGTTTCCGCTGTTGACGGATCAGATAAACGGTGTGTATGCCAACAGTTATTTTAATAAGGCCATCAATCTCTACAACGAGAAAACAGACGATAAAGACAAGAAGCTTGCCAATATCAAGCAGGCATTTGATTATTCAGAAAAGACCTTGTATTTCGTCCCCGCAGATACATCGGTACTGCTGTATGCGGGCGGAGCGTTTGCTCCGATGATCGGAGAATACGACAAAGGCATCGATATGCTTCGCAGATACAATGCGCATGGTGGAAAAATGCCGGAAGCCTATATCTGGATGGCAAATATATATTCGAATAACAAGAAGGACAATGATGGTGCGGTCAAGGTTCTTCAGGAAGGTCATGAGAAATTCCCCAACTATAAGGACATTGTATTGACCGAATTAAATATCTATCTGGCAGAAAAAAAATACGATGTCGCCAGCAAAATGGTGGAAGCGGAGTTGAAGGCTGACCCCAACAACAAAGACAACTATTTCCTTTTCGGCCAATTAAGCCGGGAGTTGGGAAATCGTGAAAAAGCAAAGGAATCTTTCAAGAAGGTACTGGAAATGGATCCGAGCAACTTTGATGCCTCCATGGAGTTGGCCAACCAATATTGGGCCGATGCAAAGGACCTGAAAGATCAAATGGGCAAGCTTGGAAACTCCAA
>JAYVEZ010000406.1:0-9256 GCA_043773645.1 Cytophagales bacterium | reverse complement strand
AGATTATTCAGTCCCGCCTTGAAGAATTTCTGAGCGAGTTCGATGTCGCCATCGGGCCAACTCGTGGCAGAGATATTTACGCTGAAATCCACGACCCGGTCCTGGTTTGAAAAAGAACCTAACGGGGCCCTTACCGAAGGAAAGCGCAGGGCGATGTCCTCCGGTGTCATGGGGTACAATTCGGAAGGCAGTGACACGGTAATGCCATCCGCTATCTTGGTCTTTACCAGCTTCAGGGCAGTATTGGGCAACAGGAACAACAGGGCAAGCAGGGAGAGCGTTTTGATCATTATTCCTTGGGGAAATTATACCGATTAACAGGCAAGGTTTATTAACTTGCGCGCCCAAAATTAATCAAATTACGATGCTACGGACACATACGTGCGGTGAACTGCGGATTCAGGACGTCAACAAGACGGTGACACTGACGGGCTGGGTGCAGCGCCTGCGTGACAAGGGCAGCTTGTTGTGGATTGACCTCCGCGACCGCTATGGTATCACCCAGCTCTTCCTTGAAGAAGGGAAATCGGACCCCAGGATTCTGGAAGCCTCCCGAAAGCTGGGACGTGAGTTTGTCATCAAAGTAACAGGTACGGTGGCAGAACGCCTTTCCAAGAATGACAAGATTCCAACAGGGGAAATCGAAATAAAAGTGGAAGCCATTGAAATACTCAACCAATCGAAAACTCCGCCTTTCACCATCGAAGACAATACCGACGGGGGCGATGACCTTCGCATGAAGTACCGGTACCTGGATTTAAGGCGCACCCCCGTTCGCGAAAGCCTGCAACTTCGCCACAAGATGGCGCAGCAGACCCGCATCTACCTGGATAGCCTTAACTTCATCGAAGTAGAAACACCCGTGCTGATCAAGTCCACACCCGAAGGGGCCCGCGACTTTGTGGTGCCTTCACGCATTCATCATGGAGAATTTTATGCCCTTCCGCAGTCGCCACAGACTTTTAAACAATTACTCATGGTGTCGGGCTTTGACCGCTACTATCAGATTGTAAAATGTTTTCGTGACGAAGACCTGCGCGCCGACCGGCAGCCTGAGTTTACTCAAATCGATTGCGAGATGGCGTTCATCACGCAGGAAGATATTCTTTCAACATTCGAAGGACTGGTTCGTCACTTGTTTAAAAATGTGAAAGGGATTGACATGCCCTCGGTACCTCACATGACGTACGATGACGCCATGAAGTTCTATGGCTCCGACAAGCCGGACACAAGATTCGAAATGAAGTTTTGTGAGCTGACCGAAGTGGCCAAAGGAAAGGGCTTCCCAGTATTTGATCAAGCGGAACTTGTGGTAGCCATCTGTGCCAAGGGCTGCGCTTCCTATACCCGCAAGCAACTGGATGAACTTACTGAATTTGTCAAGCGACCACAAATTGGAGCGAAGGGTTTGGTGTATGCACGTTACGAGGAAGGTGGAACACTCAAATCCTCTACAGATAAGTTCTATTCGGAAGATGAATTGAAGAAATGGGCGGCAGCATGCAAGGCACAGCCCGGGGATTTGATACTGATATTGGCAGGTGAGACGGAAAAAACAAGGAAAGCCCTTGGCGAACTGCGGCTGCAAATGGCAAGCAAGATGGGTTTGCGTGATAAGAATATTTTTTCGGCATTGTGGGTCATCGACTTTCCATTGCTGGAATGGAATGAAGAGACGAATCGCTATCACGCCATGCACCATCCGTTTACATCACCCAAGCGGGAAGACTTGTCATTGCTTGACACGGCGCCTGGAAAAGTCAGGGCGAATGCCTATGACATGGTGATCAACGGGACCGAAGTGGGTGGAGGCTCCATTCGTATTCATGACCGGCCGACCCAGCAACTGATGTTCAATCACCTGGGCTTTACGGAGGAAGAGGCTAAAAAACAATTTGGATTCCTGATGGAAGCATTTGAATTCGGCGCACCTCCCCATGGTGGCATTGCTTTTGGTTTTGATCGCCTCTGTTCACTCTTTGGTGGAGCAGACTCGATCAGAGATTTTATCGCCTTCCCTAAAAACAATGCTGGCCGCGACACGATGATTGATACGCCTTCAACGATCTCACAAGACCAGCTGAATGAATTAGGACTGGCCATTCAGGAGGAGAAATAGCGCAAGGCGGCCAACCAAACCAACAGATTGAAAAAGAAGATTATAAATTCAACAAACCCTAACCAAATCACCATGAAAAAAATCATTTCCGCGTTGTTCGCAGTGGCCGTGTTCATCTCCTGCACCAACCAGTCTGACGAACTTTACAAGCAGGGAACAGCGAAGCTCAGTGCCGAAGACTTTAAAGGAGCCATTGCAAAATTTGATTCCAGCATCTTATTGAACGACAAAAATATCAATGCCTACTTCAACCGGGGCAATGCCAAATTTGATATCGATGATTTTGAGGGCTGTCTGGCAGATTATGACAAAGTCATTGCGCTTTCCGGTAACCAAAAAATTGAAGCGATTGTATATTTCAACCGCGGGGATGTGTACTGGGAGCTAAAGAAATTTGATGCGGCCCTTCAAGATTACAGCAAGGCACTCGAGCTGCGTCCTAACTATGACAGTGCCCTGGTGGGTCGTGGGAAGACATACTTGTCAATGAGTGACCTGGTCAACGGTCAGGCGGACCTTGAAAACTCCATAAAGCACGATTCACTAAATGCCTTCGCCCATTATGCATTGGCCGATGTTTATTACGATCAGAAAAATTTTGATGCTGCGATTGATCAGTACAGCAAGGCAATCGCTTTGGATGGTGACGAAATTGAATATTTTATCGACCGCGGAGACTCTTACTACATGGTTCAGAATTATGAAAAATCAATTGCGGATTATACCCGTGCCATTGAATTAAATCCAGCCCTGCCGATGCCCTACGTTGAGCGCGGTGATGCACTGGATGATTCAGGCAAATCCAAAGAAGCCATCGATGATTACAACAAGGCGATTGAGGTTGATCCCGGATATGCACCCGCGTACTATAACAGGGCTGTAACCCGTTTCAATCTGAAAGACAAGAAAAACGCATGCGCTGACTTCAAGAAAGCCGAAGAACTAGGCTCTGAGATTGCTCATGATTACGCAAGTGCCTGTAAGTAGGTGATGTCGTTGATGGTTGTTTGTTGATCCTGCCTACCGGCTGGCAGGCGTTGTTGGGCCCTCGGGTTAACAAGACAAACAACCATCAACCATTTAATCAAGCAGCCTCTTTGTCTCTTCTGCGTCAAATTCAATATCGTCCTCTCCGACCTGGTCAAATGGATTTTCCAGGTGGTCCTGGATGTTATCGAGGCTCACAAGAATAAAGCTGTACAGCACAGGCATGACATACTCCAGCTGGCTGGCGATATCCTGATCGAGGCTCGCAAAATACGGACCGTATATAATTGGAAAAACATAAATGAAGACTTTGCTATAGGCTCGCAGCGTAACCGGCGTACGATAGAGATAAATAACCTTTAGGTTGTCAAATGCGATAACCATTTTACTTACATACTGACTGACCCGCGAGATCTCTCCGCTCTGAACCCCATGGGCCCTGAGTTCCATGGTGATCGCAGAAAGACTGGAGAAATGCTTGTAGAATTTTTTTTCATTTTCAACCCATTCTTCCCGTGTTCCCTTGAGGATATCTTTCAGCAGTTCCATCATGTCTGAAATCAATATCCGTGAGCGGTTGGGAAGGTCCTGGTCTTTGTCTGATGTCCAATCCCGTGTTGCATAATACAATGCAATGGCGTGCCCCCTGAAATCGGCCCAGCGTTGAAGGGCCGTTTCGCGGCGGTTATAGGCTGATCCTATAGAGAATACCACGGGAAAAACAATGGCAACTCCCACGAGCATATCGGGGAATTTGGCGGTTAAGTGGTTGGTGACGCAATAGTAGGTCGAGATAACCGACAGGGCCGTGACAATAAATGTCTTGTAATTAATGATCAGCGAAAAGCTGTGAAAAGTCTTTTTCATATCACTTCGGATTGTACTCTCGAAGTTTTGGAAAAGTCAGCATATTACCTAATTGTTAAGGGGTTTCGGTTCCGATTTCTTTTGCACCATCCCGAAGGATTGCCGATAATTTTTCGATCTCATGACAGAAATCATTGGATGGTTCATTCGAAAATTCTAATTAGGGTATCTCCCTACCGCGCAACCCTTACGACGCTCTATCTTAGGGATGGGCTTCAGAAAACATAAGTCTAACTATGATTTAAGGTGGCAGGTTCAAAAACAACATCCAATGAAACCAAGGTCGCCGCAAAAAGATGGACAACTATTTAGGTGGTCCTTTTTAGGTATTTTCATTTTGAAAATCGCCTCCTACAATAATTCACTCCGCATAAAAGCGCATTTCTGATTGCGGAGGGTTCGAATAATATTGGTTCAAAAGACTTTGCACATTAATTTCTGAACAACATTGTTTTTTATCAACGACCATTAAAAAGTAAAGCATGCCCGTCAGCAATTGGAGGTTTGAAAGTCGGACATATATTAATGATGGCAAAAGGGAACCTGGCAATTAAAATGTATTGCCAAATCGCAACCCCTATTCCAGGATTATAGACATCAAACGCATACAAATTGACCATTACCGACTGGCCGCTTGGAATGATGCGAATCTTCTATGGACAGGAAGAAAAGGAAAAGCCGCCGATACCTCAACAACTGGAGCTTTTTTGAAACGGAAATTCCGAAACACTCCCATGGGTACTAAAAACAAAGGTTCTGTAATTTATTTATCTATTTTAAGTATATTATATAAATATGATTTATATTTGTGAAAAAAATATGTCTACGTTCACCAGTAATCTCCCAGATGACCTGCTCCAGTTGCTTGCGCGTAAGGCGAAAGCCATGTCTTTGCCAAAAAACAGGCTTATGGAAAATGCACTGCGGTTGTACCTGGAACACCTGGAAAGGGCAGAATATGCCAGATCCTATCAGCAAGCTGCAAGTGATGAAGACCTGCTGCTGATGGCTGAAGAAGGCATGAGCGATTATTTGAAGCAATTTGAAAAATGAGGCAGGGAGAAATCTGGCATGCCAACTTGAACCCCACCAAAGGTAGTGAGCAGGCCGGAACGAGGCCGGTCGTCATCTTGAGCGGGAACCTGCTGAATCAGCATCTTCCCATTGTGATTGTAGCGCCCCTGACTTCCAAGATCAAAAAGTATAAGGGGAACCCTGTACTACGACCCACGAAAATGAATGGCCTGAAAGTCGAATCTGAAGTGCTCGTATTCCACATCCGTTCAGTTTCAAAAGACCGGCTCAGTGCCAAAAGCGGGAGTATTGAAACTTCAGAACTTGCCCTTGCCATCAGCACCCTGAATGATATTCTAAAATATTAGATCAGGATTCCAGCAACTTGATAAATGAAAAAGCCTCCGGTTGCCAGATGAATTCTGGCAACCGGAGGCTAATTTTTTGACAACACCTGTTGTTTTTTGACACCTGAAAGCGCCGCAATCCATTGATTATCAGACTTTGGAGCTATAATCAGTTGTCAAAGATCGTTTGTTGAAAGCAAATCACAACGGGTTTATTGTCGACAGGGTCGACGGTACCTGTTGTGATTTGGCATTTGAGATTATAATTCCCGCTTCACCACAGCAGCACTCGCCTGCGCGATGGGAAACACAACCAGGTCTGCCACGACGACGTGAGCCGGACGCGTGAGCGCAAATAAAATTAAGTCGGCAATATCATCTCCACGCAGGGGCACCAGGCCTTTGTAGGCGGAGGCAGCGCGCGCCTCATCGCCTTTGAACCGAACGAGGGAAAACTCTGTCTCCACCAATCCCGGCTGGATGGCAGTCACCTTGATGCCGGCACCATTCAGGTCAATGCGCATGCCCTTCGTGATGGCATCCACAGCAAACTTGCTCGCGCAATAAATATTTCCATTGGCGTACACCTCTTTGCCAGCAATGGATCCGAGGTTGATCACATGTCCGGACTTGCGCTCCACCATGCCCGGGAGAATTTCGCGGGAGACATACAGCAGGCCCTTTACGTTGATGTCCATCATTGCATCCCAGTCATCGATGTTGCCCGATTGAATCGGATCAAGGCCGTGCGCATTGCCGGCACAATTAATCAGCACATCAATATCTTTCCAATCCGGCGGCAACGACTGGATCGCGGCCGTCACCGCCTTGCGATCCCGGACCTCAAATTGGAGTGTCGTGACATCCGTCAGGGCCGATAATTCATTCTGTATTGTCTTTAATCGGTCCGCCCTCCTTCCGCAGAGGATGAGCTGGAAGTTATTTTTTGCCAACAGGCGGGCGGTGGCTTCACCGATACCTGACGTGGCGCCAGTGATGAAAGCAATTCGTTTAGAACACATGATATTCCATTGAAAGATTCAGACAAACATTTATTGAAAAATGAAGTACACAGAAATGGTATTTGTATTCAAATACTTAATGGGGGCGCTGTAGATGCTGGCATCCGGACCCAGCATGTTGGAGATGCCACGGGAAAAGCGAATCTCCTGTGAAAATTTGAACAAAGGGAAATAGAAGTCAAAACCAAGCCCGGCATCAAGGCTCAGGTTCCTGCTGCGAATGCTGAGGTTCGCTGTGGTCGACTGAACATCATTCTTGCCTGATGCTTCAATGCCGGGGGTGATGCCGCCCACCATGTACATGCGAACATTTCCGCGCCGCTGCGATTTGTACTTCAACAGGATCGGAAATTCCACCATGGTGGTTTCTACCAACTGTTGCTTGGTGGTGTTATTGGTATAGTAGTAAGTAAGTTTATGATTGTAGAATCCCGCCTTGGGCATCACCCGCAGGTCGAGGACATCATTCAAGCGCATGTTCACGAGAAAACCCAATGAGAAGCCACCCGAAAAAGATCCCTGGACAGAATGAACCGAATCAAAAGCTTGGGTGACAAACTGATCGGAATACTTAAGTTCATACGCTGAGGTATGAAGTCCGATCATGAAACCGTAAGAAATCTTTCTCCGGTCAAATTCCGGGTTGTTCCGGCGGGCCCATTTGAAATGCTGACCCTCTGAAACCCCCGAAAGAAAGAGCAGGCACAGTGCTACTTGGTACCCCAGTAGAGAGAACTTATTCCGAAGGTGAGTGGATTGCATTGCGGGTTTTTATATCCTACATCGGACAGAATTCTTACAAAGTCTTTCCCGTCAGGAAAGGCCTGAACGGACTCGGGTAGGTAGCTGTAAGCAGCCTGATCTTGCGAAATCCAACGGCCAATCATCGGCAAGATGGTCGTAAAATACACGCTGTACAACTGCTTCATCGGGAATTTTGACGGCCGGGAGAACTCCAGGACCACCACCTTGCCTCCGGGCTTCACCACCCTCAGCATTTCTGAAAGACCACGTTCCAGGTTTTCAAAATTCCTCACACCAAACGCAACGATGACAGCATCAAAAAAATTATCCTCGAAAGGAAGATTTTCCGAATCCCCGGAGCGCAGTTCAATGAGCTGATCGATCTTCTTATCCCGCATCTTGCGCCTTCCCACCTCCAACATCCCTTCGGAGATATCGACGCCAATTATTTTTTCAGGCTTCAAACTAAGTGCCTCCACAGCGAAATCACCGGTACCGGTAGCCACATCCAGAATTTTTTTTGGCTGTAGATCTTTCAACAATGAAATGGCCTTCTTCCGCCACAGGATGTCAATGCCCAGGCTCAGGAAATGGTTGAGAAAATCATAGCGGCCACTGATGCTGTCAAACATCCGAGCCACTTGCTTCTTTTTTGCTGAAGAATCTTCTTTATAGGGTACTACCACGATCCATAATTTAAGTGCGATTTTACCACTTTTAATTGTCAATAACCCGTATCTCTACCCTTCTGTTCAGGGCACGGCCTTCTATTTCATCCTCATTGGAAACTAGGGGCCTTTTGGTACCCCATCCATGGATCTCCACCCGACTTGACGCCACGCCCTTCGACTGTAAATAAGAAGCCACGGTACGTGCGCGGGCAAGGGAGAGGGCCTGGTTGAATCGCTCGGCTCCGACGTTGTCGGTATGACCTTCTATCAGAATCTTGGGTGAGTTGGATCTTATTTGCCTGGCAAGCGTCGCCAATTGTTCAACGGCGTTATCAATCAATTTCGCAGACCCGAATTCAAAATATACAAACAGGTATTCGGGCAAAACATTTTGCGAACCTTCCTTTTTCATTTCAGGAGACGTAGTTGCCTTGGGTAATTGCTCTTCTGCACGAACGAGTTCTTTGGGCAAGGCTATCAAATAAATATCTTCTTTTCCAAACCCACCGTCACGCACCGAGGAGTAGTACGCTCTTTTGCCATCGTAGGTGCTGACGAAATAGCTGTCATTTCCAGGAGTATTGATAGGCACTCCCAGATTTTCCGGCGTCGACCATGCACCCTCCTTTTCTTTGGAGCGAAACAGGTCATACCCACCCATGCTGTTATGTCCGGTTGAACTGAAATATAACGTCTGCCCATCGCTGTCGATAAAGGGACTGTCTTCATCCCATTCCGTATTGACTTTCAGACCCAGGTTGTGTGCCGGCAACCATTGCCCAGCCTGATTTTTTTCAATGACATAGATATCCGACCCTCCCCTGCCACCCGGACGCTCACTTGCCACAAAGATCCTTTTGCCATCCGGGGAAACCGATACCGAAGATTCATGATACGGTGTATTGACAGGCGAAGGCATCCTCTTGGGTGGCTCCCATTGTCCATTGACAAATTCACTCACCAGCATATCACCAGCATTTTCATCGGTGTACAGATAAAGTTGTTTGCCATCTCCTGACAAGGCTAGATTTGAATCATGAAACGGCGTGTTGACAGGCCTCCCCATATTCTCGGCCATGAGCCAATGCCCACTTTCCTGGCGGGCGAAAAAAATATCTTCAAAATAATTTCCTTCCGCATCTTTTTGGCTACTCATATTTCCAGAAAGTCGTCGTGAAGTGAAAACCATCAGGTGTTCATCCTGGGTCAATACAGGCGCATAGTCTTCAAACTCAGAATTGATTTGAGGGCCCAGATTGGTGATAATAAAGTTTCGAGGTGCTTTCATCAATTCTTTTCCCGAGGCGCATTCAGCGATTCGTTTGTCAATGCGTTTCAAGGTTGCCAGATCCCTTTTTTCTTCACCTTTACTTTCCAAAAAATAAATTAAGGCTGAGTCATATTTTCCCTGAAGTTGAAAGGCTGCGGCTTTCCGAAAATTGATGTCGGATTTGTCTGACCGCAGGGTTGGCTGCTGTGCATGGC
>JAYVEZ010000405.1:0-2183 GCA_043773645.1 Cytophagales bacterium | reverse complement strand
TGCAGCCCCGCCGCCTATACCTGTGATCAATACTTTTTCTCCCGGGCGCAGACGCGCTTTACTGAATAGTGCGCGGTACGCTGTAAGACCGGACAAGGGCACAGCAGCGGCTTCTTCAAATGTGAGATGAGCCGGTTTTTCAACTACTTGTTTATGCGAAATCGCCAAGTATTCACTAAACGTTCCGGCATCCGGAAAGCCAAGGAACTTAAATGCGTCAGATTGTACCTGTGGATTTTTTCCCCAGCCAATACCAGGATTCATTACCACCTCCTGACCAATAAGGCTTTCATCAACATCTTCACCCACGCTTTCGACAATGCCGCTGCCATCGGAGCCCAGAATGATTCCGGAAGGGGAGGGAATGGCCTGTTCATTCTGAATCCAGAGATCGCGGTGATTGAGTGCCGCCGCCTGGAGTTTCACCAGCACCTGCCCTTTTACAGGAATGGGCTTAGCTACCTCCTCAACACGCAGCGGTGAGTTTTTCTCTTTGAAGAGAGCAGCCTTCATACCAGGGTTTTAGGAGAGCGGACCGCTATAATTTGACGATATAGTTCCATCCATGCGTGTCGGGCTCCCGGCCTGTTCTGATATCCAGCAGTTTCTTTTTCATTTTCTGCTGAATGCTGTTGGGCTCGACTTTCGGTAATGGATAGTCGATCCCGTGTATGTTGATGACAGCAATCGGGGCTACAACAGCGGCTGTCCCGGCACCAAACGCTTCCGTCAGGGTCCTATTTTTGAAACCGTCTTCCAGTTCATCGATGCTGATCCTTCTCTCCTCGACTGGAATTCCCGCTTCACGAGCCAGCGTAAGGATGGAGTCGCGCGTGATGCCGTCCAGGATGGCCGTGCTTAGCTTTGGCGTAATGAGTTTTCCATGGAGAACAAACATTACATTCATCATGCCTACTTCGTCAATGTATTTATGTTCTTTGTGGTCAGTCCAGAGTACCTGGTCGAAGCCTTCCTTCCTGGCCACTTGCGTGGGATAGAACGCACCGCCATAGTTTCCGGCACACTTTGCGAAGCCGGTACCGCCCTCTGCTGTGCGCGTATAATGATCTTCTACTTTAAGGCGGAATGGTTTGTTGTAGTACGGTCCGACCGGGCTTGTCAAAACCACAAACTTGTATTGGTCTGCCACCTTTACCCCCAACCGGGATTCAGAGGCAAATACTAACGGACGAATATAAAGAGAGGATCCCTCAGAAGTCGGCACCCAGCTTTTATCCACTTCGATCAACGTATGCAGTGACTGAATGAACATTTCAAAGGAGATGGTAGGCATACACATGCGATCAAGTGATTTGGTCATGCGATCATGGTGCTTGTGGGGCCGGAAAATATTGATGCTGCCGTCACTCATTTTGAATGCTTTCATGCCTTCAAAAATGGACTGTCCATAATGTAAGGCGAGAATCGCCGGTGTCATTTTCAATTCACCAAAAGGAACGATGACAGGCTCGCTCCATTTCCCCTCACTCCAATCGGAAAGCAACATATGGTCCGAAATGTATTTCCCAAACTCCAGATTGTTGAAGTCGGTTTCGGATATGCGCGACTGATTTGTTTTTTGTACGGAGATTGAATCAGTAAGTGTCATAACGTTAGTTTTCGTCGAATGTAAAGGTATTTAAAAGTTGGGTGTGTTTTCGGAGGTGATTTTGATAAAATGCTCTGAAGGGTCATTATTTCGATGATCTTCTTTTCATGGCCGCGGCGATTTTAGCAGACCCATCATCTTTTCGCTGTTCCAATGCGTGGATGATCCGCTCATGATTTTCCTCGTCCCTGTTTTGGGAGAGTTTATACGATGCTTCTATTTTGGTAATGGCTATCTCAAAACCCACGATGCCACGGATCTCCGTATCTAAAAACTTGTGAGACATTGTTTCAACCGAAACCGGGTGGGAGGATTCTTTTTCGTACGTGTGAACTAATTTTTTCAACGATTCCAGCAGCGCCTCACCCTCTACGATCTTGATTTTTCCGGATACATGGACGGCGATGTAATTCCAGGTGGGTACATTTTCATGATCGTACCAGCTGGAAGAAACGTATGCATGAGGACCGGTAAATATGACTAAGACGTCCGGGGCGGATTCAATGTATTTCCACTGAATATTTCCACGGGCTACATGGCCAGTCAGTGTATTTCCCTCTTCGTTAAGAATCAT
>JAYVEZ010000404.1:0-4120 GCA_043773645.1 Cytophagales bacterium | reverse complement strand
TTTCGGCCCGGAGTCCAGGTTGGGATTATTAATCGTTCCATCAATTTTGGCAGCCTCACTTTTGGAGATCAGTTTGATCCCAATACCGGAGATATAGTTCGGGGCACAGCCGAGGCTTTGAATACAGGACAGAGTAAATTTATTCCTGATCTTTCTTTTGGAGGACTGTTCTTTTCCAAGAATGCCTGGCTCGGTGTGGCGGCACACCACATCACCCAACCCAATCAATCCATTCTGGGAGCCAAGGACAATCTTGATATGAAAATATCGGTGCACGGCGGTTACAAATTTTTCTTCCGGCCAGGGGTGCAGGGAACGGGTGTCTTTTCAAAACCTCAGGAGAGGAGCATTGCGCCGGTTGTTCAATACCGTCATCAGGGTCAATCCAGCCAGGCGGATGTGGGAATGTATTATACGTTTGAACCTTTGGTCATCGGTACATGGTACCGAGGTATTCCATTCAATAAAGTGAATGGATTTGCCAACAATGAATCGATTGTTTTGCTGGTAGGACTTATTCTTAAAGGAGAGAAAGATGTTCTAAACATTGGTTATAGTTATGACTACACAATCTCCAAACTGGGACCCGGGAGTGGAGGCGCACATGAATTCAGTCTTGTATACTCCTGGCCCACACGCAATCCCCGCAAGCCACCCAAAGACAAGTTGATCATTCCTTGTCCAACTTTTTGATTTGTTGATTTGGTGACTCAGCGATTTGGTGAAGTGGTGATGTGACCGATTACCTCTTACCTCTTACCTCTTACCAATTACCTCTTACCAATTACCTCTTACCTCTTACCAATTACCTCTTACCAATTACCACTTACCTCTTACCACTTACCACTTACCTCTTACCACTTACCTCTTACCACTTACCTCTTACCGATTACCTCCCTCAATCACTCCTCCCCCCCGTCATCCAGTTTACAATGATCATCCATGCCCACATGCATCAATGCGTCGCCTGCATTCACCACCGGATTGTTATTGAGTCCGACCACATAGCCTGTTACCGTTGATTTAATTTCCTCTTTATATTCACCGAACGGATCCGTGATCTCCCCCACGAGCTGATGTTTGTGAATGAGTTCGCCGGCATTGATTTGCGGATGAAAGAGTCCTGCGGTCCTCGCCCTGATCCAGGCAGAACTCCAAACAATTTTATTTTCCTCTTTCGGTTCGGGTGCCCAGTGAATCATGCCCAGGTGTTTCATCAACCGAAGTGTTCCATGGATGCCTTCCTCGATGGCGCGAACATCCATGCGCAAGGACTCGCCCCCTTCAAATACGATGATGCTTTTGTCTTTCTTCGCCGCCGTTTGTCTTAACGAATGTGGCCGGAAAGGAGAGTCTATCGTGAACGGTGCATGAAAGGCATGGGCCAACGCAACATTCTTAGGCTCCTGCATCATGCACCGTACCTGAGGATAGTTCGTCCGCATGGCTCCTCCGGTATGAAAATCAACGCCCACATCAATGAACGGAATGATATCGTGGGTAAGGTGATAGGCTACGCGTGAGGCAAGTGATCCGCCCTTGCTGCCGGGGAAAGAGCGGTTGACATCTTTTCCATCCGGAACCTCGCGGGAGTAATTTAAAAAGCCATAGACATTAATAATGGGCATGCACACCGTCGTGCCGCGCAGCACTTTATGATGTCCGGAATCAATAATCCTTCTGACAATCTCCATTCCATTGATTTCGTCGCCGTGCATCCCGGCCGTGAGCGCGAGCACGGGTCCGTCTTCGGGCGCACGGTATACATATATAGGAGTGTCTATCTGTGTCCGGGAAGGTAGACGTGCTATCTTAATATTGATCTCCTTAAATTCTCCCGGCCGTATAGCCTGGCCAGCAATCACGAGTTCTTTCATTTAACCAATTATATGGAGTGCCATTAACAATTGCTCAACCTTCAAAGTTGATCACCCAGAACCCAGAACCCAGAACCCAGAACTCAGAACCCTGAACCCAGAACCCAGAACCCTAAGCATTCACCTGGTCTTTTTGAATCTTCTTCTTCCCTGCATTCTTTTCCAAATACTGGATAATCTTTCCCGCAATGTCAACTTTGGTGGCGCCTTCGATTCCTTCAAGGCCTGGCGAAGAATTTACTTCGATGATCAGCGGTCCCCGAAAGGAGGGAAGCATGTCTACACCGGCAACACCCAGCCCCATTTTTTTTGCAGCGATGATGGCAGCGTGTTTTTCCTGCCGATTTAATTTTACCACATGCGCATGACCACCGCGGTGGAGGTTGGAGCGAAACTCACCATCGCGGGCCTGTCGACGCATCGCACCGACCACTTCGCCATTCACCACAAACGCACGGATGTCAGCACCTTTCGCCTCCTTGATAAACTCTTGTACTATGATTCGGGCCTTCACTCCGTGGAATGCCTCAATCACCGATTGGGCCGCCTTCTTATTTTCTGCCAGCACCACACCCAGGCCCTGGGTCCCTTCCAGAAGCTTAATGACGACAGGCGCACCTCCAACGGCCTCGATGACACCTTCCGTATCCCTGGAGTAGTCCATAAAGATGGTCTTCGGCAAACCCAGACCGGCGCGCGAGAGAATTTGCATGCTTCTCAGTTTGTCGCGGGAACGAATCAACGCCTGCGATTCCACAGCGGTAAAGACTTTCATCATTTCAAATTGCCTGACCACCGCGGCTCCGTAAAACGTAACGGAGGCACCAATCCGTGGAATAATGGCATCGAAGTAGTCAAGTTTACGACCATTGTACCAGACCATCGGATTCTTCTTCTCGATCAGCAGCATGCACTTCATGTGGTCAATGATCTCTACTTTGTGACCGTGGGCCTCACCAGCCTCCCGAAGTCGTTTGGTGGAGTACAGCTTTGCATCGCGGGAGAGGATGGCAATGTTCATACCGATGGTTCGGGGGAATCGGGCCCTTTGGAGGCCATTTTATGAATGAAAGATAAATCTTTTTTTGTCACATCGATCAGGAACCGATGGCGCAGGATTTTCCGACCCAGCAGCACGGGAAATTTTAGGTTACCACGGTTGCTTAAAGAAAATTCAGCCCGGATGACCTGATCAAAGAGCTTTACTTTGGTTTTTATGACAAAACGCAATTCAGCTTCGCCGAAGGAATTCTTTATTTCACGTTGGTCAAATTTCTTGAACCGGTATTTCATGCCTGTGAACTCAGGATGCTCCTCATCCAGGAGAACAAATTCCAATGATCCCTCCACAATTTCCGCCCGCAGACAATGCAGGCTGCAGGTATATGCCCCGGTATCAATTTTGGCTTGAATGTCTACCAAGCCCAGGCCCGGCAAGTCAACGCGGTCTGAACGTCCAAGAGTTTCCATAGATCAATTTCGAGAAGCAATTAAAGCTATTGACCCCGAGAAAAGGGGCGGAAGGAATGATATTTTGTTCAATAAATCCAGGATCCGAAGTCCAAACTTTTGTGTCATGGTTCACACCGCAGAACGTGGTATTTTTCTTTGAAAGCTTCGAATTCTAACTAAAAATGCCTTAAGACGAGGTATTTTCTTATTTCAGCTCCGATTTTCAGCATTTGCGATGGATCAAAGGGCCTTTTTTCCTGGACGAGGTCTAAAAATCCATCAGCCATGGAGCATTTTTAACTTTTTTTAAAGAAAAGACGCAATTGTTAATGTATGATTAATTGAAGTTTACCTATCTTACCCCCGTATTATTTTTAACCTAAACCTAAATCTATGAAGAAGATTGTACTACTGTGCTTCTCATTCGTTTTTGTACTCAGCACCGTCTGGGCGCAGGAACGGATGGTAACCGGTAAAGTCTCCTCCTCCGAGGATGGAAGTACTTTACCGGGTGTGAATGTGGTCGTTAAAGGGACCACCAATGGAACTGTGACAGACGTAGATGGAAACTATAAGCTATCCGTGCCAGCTGGCGGTGGTAGCCTTGTATTTTCTTTCATCGGTCTGGCAACCCAGGAAGTAGCGATCGGTGAACGACAAGTTATTGACATCGGCTTGTCGCTGGATGTCAGGCAGTTATCTGAGGTGGTTGTAACAGCACAAGGTATTGAGAGAGAGCAAAAATCCCTTGGATATGCTCAAACTACGATCTCTTCGGCTACGCTGAACAA
>JAYVEZ010000403.1:0-7959 GCA_043773645.1 Cytophagales bacterium | reverse complement strand
CCTTCAACCGCGTAAAAGGTTTTGAAAATATCTTCGCGATCGGTGACGTGGCCTTGATGGACGGTGACGTAAATTTTCCGAAAGGACATCCACAAATGGCCCAGCCTGCCATGCAACAGGGTAAGCTGGTGGCTGAAAACATTGCCAGGCTTGTGAACAAAAAGCCCATGAAACCCTTTCAGTATCGTGACAAGGGAAGTATGGCCACCGTGGGCAGAAACAAAGCCGTGGTGGACACAAAATTGTTCAAATTGCAGGGATTCTTTGCCTGGTACATCTGGATGTTCATTCACCTCATTTCAATTATTGGATTTAGAAACAAAGTCTTTACCTTCTTAAGCTGGTTGTGGAGTTATTTCTCCTACGACCGAAGCAACCGCCTGATTATCGGCCAACCGAAGGAAGAAATATAAACGATATGGAAGGCTCAAAAGACCTCAACAAGTATCAGCTCACTGCCGCCGGAGTATTGGTTTCATTGGGAATCATCTACGGCGACATCGGGACATCGCCACTATACGTATTTAAAGCCATCGTTATTGGCCACACCATTTCGGGAGAATTGGTTTTAGGTGGCATGTCATGTGTCTTCTGGACGTTGACCATCATCACTTCATTTAAGTACATCTACCTGGCACTGGATGCGGATAATAAAGGTGAAGGAGGAATTTTTGCGCTTTATGCGTTGGTCAGAAAATACAAGGCACAATGGGTCATCTATCCAGCCATTATAGGATGTTGTACACTGCTGGCGGACGGATTTATTACACCTGCCATCAGCATTTCATCTGCTGTAGAAGGACTCACAATCAACTACCCAGGTATCCCCACCGTTCCAATCGTAATTGGCATCCTGATCTTATTATTCTTCTTTCAGCAATTTGGCACAAACGTCATTGGCGCTACGTTTGGACCCATCATGCTCATATGGTTTGTGACCATTGCCGTCTTTGGCACCCTCCAGCTTGTTCAACATCCGATGGTTCTGGAAGCAATCAATCCGATGTTTGCCTGGAACCTGCTGACAAAATACCCAGGAGGTTTCTGGATTTTGGGAGCCGTATTTCTTTGCACCACGGGAGCGGAAGCTTTGTACTCAGACCTGGGTCACTGCGGAAAGAACAACATTCGTGTGGGCTGGGGATTTGTCAAAATTTCACTCCTCCTCAAGTACTTAGGACAATCAGCCTGGCTCCTGTCCCATTCTGGCGAAACCCTTGATGGACGCATTCCTTTTTATGCAATCATACCTGAAAATTTCCTCATGTTTGGCGTCATCATTGCAACAATGGCGGCGGTCATTGCAAGCCAGGCCTTGATTTCAGGAACCTTCACTTTGGTAAATGAGGCAATGAAATTGAGGTTGTGGCCCTCCACCAAAGTCCGCAACCCCAGTCGCGTCCGGGGTCAAATATATTTACCTGCGATCAATTGGCTTTTGCTGGTGGGCTGCATTTTGGTCGTCATCATTTTTCAGGAATCCACAGCAATGGAAGGCGCTTATGGATTGGCGATCACCCTGAATATGTTGATGACCACAACACTGCTTACATTTTATTACAGCACCGTCAAGCACTCAAGACTCAGGACAATCTTTATCAGTGTCGTTTTCTTTAGTGTGGAAACGCTGTTCCTGATATCCAACCTGGATAAGTTTGAACAAGGCGGTTGGTTTACATATTCCATTGCGCTGATATTCTTCATCCAGATGTTTGTCCTTCTAAAGGCCCGGTACCTGCGCGATCGTCACACAGAATTCGTCGACCTGAAACATTACATTCCCCTGATACAGGATTTGCAGGCCGACACCAGCATTCCAAAAGAAGCCACTAACCTGGTCTTCATGGCAGTCGCCGATAGCCAGCGGTACATTGATTCCAATATTGTGTACTCCATCTTCAAGAAGCGCCCGAAACGCGCCGATGTGTATTGGTTCCTCCACGTTGATACTGTCGACAGTCCATACACATCCAAATACTCGGTTGACACAGTGATCCCGAGAAAATGCTTTTTTGTTCGGATCAAACTCGGATTCAAAGCAGATCATCGGGTGAATCTTCTGTTTGCTAAAATCCTTCACGATATGGCGGAGACTGGTGAGATTGACCTCATCAGTCACTATGAGTCCTTGCAGAAGCACAGCATGCCTTCCGACTTCAAGTTCATCATATTGCATTCACTCGCTTCCGTCGACAGTGAAATTTCCTCTTTCGATAACCTGATTATTCAGGGATACCGGTTCATCAAAAAACACAGCCTGTCCACCGAAGAAATGTATGGCCTTGAACTGGCCAACGTGGAGGTAGAAACAGTTCCAATCATGGTAGGTCCGGTGGCCAAAGTGCGCATCAAACGCGAAAAGGCTGAAGCCGAGCGCGAAAAGGAAATGAAATACCACGGCAACAAACAGTGACCGATTGTGAGCAATTTCGTTCGTTTTTGAAATTCGCCCTCCACCAATAACCTTATTTGCGGGCCAATTTTTAATAGATGCGGGCTGGCACTAATTTGGAGTGCTCACTGGTAAATTCGAACCATGCTTAGGAGTTACTTCATCACTGCTTTGCGAACAAAACTTATTTTACGTATCAATGTTTTGCCTTTCCGTCAAAGCAGCTTACTGCTCGGACTGTATACCAGGATGAGCTTAAACCGCATTGCCCAACCAAATTAATGTCCTAAAAGTGAGTAATCAATCCTACCGATCATGCTAAAAAACTACTTTAACATTGCTATTAGATCACTACTAAAAAACAAGGTTTATTCATTTATCAATATTATGGGACTCTCCCTGGGAATCAGTGTGAGCATGCTGATACTCCTTTATGTCGTACATGAATTCAGTTATGATAAATTTCATACTCAAAGCGAAAGAATCTATCGCATGGTTGGCAAAGTCAACTACGGCGGTCAGTTTATCCAAATGACTTCCATGTCATCCCGGTTTGGACCACTGTTGAAAGAAAGGAATGAGGATGTGAAAAATTATGTCCGTCTTCGGGAACCAGGCAGGGTGCTTATCAAGTCTGATGAAAATCATAATAACTTTGAAAATCTTGTTGTATTCGCCGACACCTCACTCTTCGGTGTTTTCACATTTCCATGGATACAGGGCAATTATCATTCATTGTCCAAGCCCAATACAACCGTGCTGAGTGAGGCCATGGCGACAAAATACTTCGGAACAGCGGATGTGGTCGGAAAGACGATCACCTACGATGATGCCTACCCCTTGGAGGTTGTGGGGGTTATGAAATCATTCCCTTCCAATTCCACGCTCCGTTACGAAATGGTCATCTCTTTTAGCACTTTAGGACTCATTCCCGCTGAGAAAAACCAATATGTCTATGACAAAGCAAGCGTGGGATCCTATCCCACCTATATCCTTATATCCAACCCTGAGGCTGTGTCAAAAATTGAAGCATCCATTCGAAATTTTGCTGACCTATCAGTGGATGAGCAATACTCACTTAATAAGTTTTCAGCTGCTCACCTTGAAAGCAACCATGGGGATTCATCCAACATCACCTACATATATCTCTTTTTCTCGGTCGGCATCATCATTTTACTTCTGGCGTTGATTAATTACATGAATCTGACAACAGCCAGGGCCACCCTGCGAGCAAAAGAAGTAGGGATCCGAAAGGTGATCGGCGCCAGGCAAGGGAACCTTTCAATGCAATTTTATTTTGAATCAACCTTAATGACGCTTATCGCGTTTGGATTTGCCTTAATCTGGATTGAATTGATCCTTCCTTTGTTCTTAAGTACACTCCAAATTCAGATTGACGCCTCATTTTTGACAAGCCTGTGGTTTATGAGCTTGGTGGGGGGCCTGCTGATCATTTGCGTTCTTCTGTCGGGGAGCTATCCGTCTATCGTATTATCCAGGTTTTTGCCTATGGAAGTCCTCAATGGAAAAAGCGCACGCTCCCCAGAAGGTATTTTGATTCGAAAGAGTTTTACCATACTTCAAACCACTGCTTCCATAGCATTGGTACTTGTAACCCTTGGCATCCATCACCAGCTGGATTTTTTGCGAAATCAGAAAATAGGATTGAACAAACAACAGGTCATGGTTGTGAATCTTGATGAAGGAACTGCATCTGCCTTCCCTGAATTAAAGAATGATCTCACCAACCTCACTGGAGTTAAACAAGTTGCCGCTGCTTCCCTCCCACTTTATACGACGGGCCATTCTGCTATTTTTACCAAAACCCCATCCACCAACGAAGACGTCTTTATCAATATGATCTCTGTCGATGAGGACTTTTTTTCAACGCTTGGGATAGAGTGGCTAAGTAAGCCAGATACGCTGACAAAAAAGGGGATTATTATCAACGAAGCTGCCTTGGAGAAGTTAAAAATTACCCATGCAGACATTGGAATATCGCTGAATGGCTCTCCCATCAATGGTATCGTTAAAGACTTCAATTACGAATCGCTCCGACAAAATGTAAGCGGGATGATACTCATCATTGAAGCCGATTCTTCACATTCTTTTGTAAAGCATGGTGTCTCCCTTTACATCCGGCTTGACCCGACTTCGAACCTTCCAGATAAAATTGCAGCAATAGAAGCGTTGTTTAAGAATTACCAAAAGGGCAAGCCGTTTGAATATTATTTCCTGGATGACGCATTCAACCAATTGTACAAATCAGAGGACAGGCTCTCCTCTATTTTTTATGCCTTTACAGGTGTGGCCATATTCATCGCAGGTCTGGGACTCCTGGGGCTAATCACTTTCGCTGCGGAATTGCGCACCAAGGAAATTGGCATTCGAAAAGTTCTTGGGGCTAGCATGAAAAGCATCTTGATACTACTTTCAAAAGATTTTATTGTTTTGGTTCTCCTCGGGGTGGCCATTGCTACCCCTCTGGCACGATGGTATACAAAGGAGTGGCTTAGTCAGTTTTCATATCAAGTTGAAATACCATGGTGGTTTAGTCTGGCAGCAGGAATTTCTGCGCTGATCCTTGCTTTGTCCATCGCGGCTATACAAGGGGTAAAAGTCGCACTGACCAATCCGGCAGAATCATTGCGAAAAGAATAGAAATCCATCACAGTTGCAGGTCAAATATTGCCCGAAGACGGACACCATTGCTCACAATTGGGCAGTGGACAAATGATCAAAGGCTATTTTCTTAGCCCATTTGATGAAAACAAATTGGCTTGGAATTGGGTTATCAAGTCGCATCAGGCTTAATTCCATTTTATGTTATTAAACTACCTCAAGATCGCCCTCCGCAACCTCACCAAGCATTCAGTCTATTCCATCATCAACATCACCGGACTTTCGGTGGGCATCGCCTCCTCCATCCTCATCCTTCTGTGGGTAGCCGACGAATTGTCCTTTAACCGCTTTCACAAGAATTATAATCAGCTCTACCAGGTTTACATGAACCAGGAGTTTGCCGATGGCATTGGTACACAAAGGCCCCTCCCTTATCCCCTCAAGGAAACGATCAAGAATAAGGTCAGTCAGGTGAAGTATCTGGCGATGACCAACTGGGGTGAAGGCAATCTTTTGGGGGTAGGCGATACCCGAATTAACAAACTCGGCATTTCCGCCTCGGAAGATTTTCTGAAAATGTTCAGCTTCGAAGTGGTGCAAGGTAACGCGGACAAAGCCCTTGACGATCCAAACAGCATGGTACTCACCCAATCCACCGCCAAAGCACTTTTTGGAGACAAGGATCCCATTAACCAATTGGTAAAAATTGACAATGGCAAGGAATTAAAGGTGTCTGCTGTGGTGCGGGATGTGCCCGTACAATCCACGATTTCGTTTGACTACATTCTACCCTTTGGCTATTATGAGGCCACCCAATCATGGGTTCGCAATTCAAAAGACAGTTGGCAAAATAACTCCTTTCAGATTTATGCCCAGCTGCTGCCTGATGCAAGCCTCGAGGACGCCAATGCTGCAGTCCGGAATCTTATAAAAGAAAACAACAAGGAAGAACAAACGGCTGAAGTATTCCTCTATCCCATCAGTCAATGGAGGTTGTATTCCAATTTTGAAAATGGAAAACCATCCGGCGGAATGATTGAATATGTTCAGCTATTTTCATTCATCGCCATTTTTGTATTGATCATTGCCTGCATCAATTTCATGAACCTCGCCACGGCCCGCTCGGAAAGCCGTGCCCGTGAAGTTGGAATTCGCAAGAGCGTAGGCTCACGCAGAAAAGATCTCATCTTTCAGTTTCTGGGAGAGTCCTTACTGATCACTTTTGTCGCATTTTTGATTGGCGTCATGATCGTAGAACTGGTGCTCCCGCTCTACGGAGCCATGGTGAACAAACATCTTGTGGTGGACTATTCCAATCCATGGCTTTGGGCCAGCGCACTTGGCCTGGTCTTGTTAACCGGCTTTGTGGCTGGCAGTTATCCAGCCTTCTATTTGTCTTCCTTCCAGCCCGTCAAGGTATTGAAGGGAAAAGTACATGTGGGAAAAAGTGCCAGCGCCCCAAGAAAGATCCTGGTGACCTTACAGTTTGGATTTTCCATTGTTCTCATCATTGGCACAGTGGTGATCTACCAGCAGATTCAACATGTAAAAAACCGTCAGGTTGGCTATGACCGGGAAAATCTCATGATGATTTGGACTTCCAGTGAAATTGAAACCAATTTCAAGGCAATCCGGGAGGAACTCATTCGCACCGGAGTTGTAAAATCCGTCGCCAAGTCCAATAGCCCCATCACCGAAATTTTTTCAAGCAACACCCCTGAATGGCCGGGCATGGTCCCCGGAACGCGCGTGAACTTTACAACCATCGCAACGGAATATGATTATACCGAAACCATGGGAATCAAAATGATTGAGGGTCGCGATTTCTCACCGAGTTTTAAAAGCGACTCCTCAGCCATCGTCGTCAACCAGGCTGCCGTGAACTTGATGGGATTGAAAAATCCTTTGGGTGCAAAACTGAAGATGTGGGGTAGCGAGTTTACCATTATCGGTGTTGCCGAAAATGTGATTATGGATTCTCCGTATCAACCCATTTCACCCCTTTTGATGGTATTTCAGCCTGGCTGGAGCAGCACGCTTTCGATTCGCCTGGAAAAGACAAAAGATTTAAAATCGGCCATTGCCCAAGTGGAGACCATCATGAAGAAGTTTAATCCTGCTTATCCGTTCAGCTACCGATTTGCGGACTGGGACTTTGAAAAGAAGTTTGCATCCATCAATCTGATCAGCAGGCTCGCAGGCATCTTTGCATCGTTGGCTATTTTCATCACGTGCCTTGGTCTATTTGGATTGGCTGCGTTCACTGCCGAGCAACGGACAAAAGAAATTGGAATTCGAAAAGTCATGGGCGCCACCGTGGGGAGCCTTGTCGTCCTCATAACCAAAGACTTTTCAAGGTTGGTGCTTGTTGCGTTCTCCCTCTCGGCTCCATTGGCCTGGTATGCGCTGAATGGTTTCCTGGACCGCTACCCCTATCGCGTTCAAATCTACTGGTGGGTCTTGCCGGCGGCAGGTTTGGTAGCGTTGGTGCTGGCCGTGGTGATCGTGAGTACACAGGCTTTGCGTGCTGCCACCAGCAATCCTACGCAATCGTTGCGGAGTGAGTAGGCAATCGCCCGCATGCGCACAAGTCTGACCGAAAGCGAGCGACCATAATATGACCAAGGCTCGAATTGAGTCCGTTTGGCAAATTTAGTCTGGCCTGAATTTGGAATAGGATTAGAAACCTAACGCCTTCTCCAATGATTGTCAATTACATCAAAATCGCCTTCCGCAACCAGATGAAGAACAAACTGTTCTCTATCATCAATATCTGCGGCATGGCGATTGGTCTTGCCTCTTGTCTTCTCATCACACTTTTTGTTTGGGATGAGTGGCAGTTCGACCGCCACCATCCGGATGGAGACAGAACATACAGGGTGTATAACATCACTTCACGTGAAGGGGTTGAAAGTTATCTGCCCATCCTGCCTTATCCTTTCGCT
>JAYVEZ010000402.1:0-14175 GCA_043773645.1 Cytophagales bacterium | reverse complement strand
CAAAAAAAGACGATCGATGTGGCTGAAATGGTCCTGAAGGAAAACCGAAGATCACGTTCACCCATTCTGAATCTCACCTCTTCATACAACTACGGCCAGACAGAAAACGAACTGCAGACAAGTCCGGTATCACAAAAGTATTCCAAGAATCAGGGCTATAATTATGGCCTCTCACTGGCAGTGCCAATCATAAATGGTATGAACGTAAACCGCCTGGTAGGACAGTCAAAAATTAATCTGGAACGGCAAAAACTTATTTATGATCAGCAAGTGACCATTGCCACCGTGGGGGTACGTAATGCGTTTGTCAGCTATGACAATGCCAAAAAAGCGCTCCTGATTGAGGAGGAAAATATTTTGCTTGCAAAAGAGAATGTAACCATCGCGCTGGCCGCCTTCAAGCGGGGAATCAATACATTCATTGAATTGAGAACCGCCCAACAAAGTCTCGCGGATGCGTACAACCGGCTTATTGCCGCACGGTATCTTGCCAAAATATCCGAAACCGAGTTGCTGCGCCTGAAGGGGGCGCTGCTAAACTAAGTATCCTGCACCTTGAAGGTGTGGAATACTTAGTTTAGTTTTTTCTTTTGAAAGAAAATCGGAATTTAGGCTTACTAAACCCCTAACCCATGAAGAAAATTTTCATCCTATCCTCACTGCTTTTCTTTGGCCTCGCCTTCAAAGGCTTCAGCCAAACCGTATACGCCTCCGACAAAGGAGAGAAATATCACACCGCCGATTGCAAGTTGTCCGGCGATGCAAAAGACATGACACTCGCAGCTGCCAAAAAAGCTGGCAAGGGTCCCTGCGGTATCTGTAAGCCCGATGATCACTTCAAAGACAAGGTGGTTCAGTGCTCTGGCAAGACGGCCGATGGCACGCGTTGCAAGCGCATGACAAGCAGCGCGAATGGCAAATGCTATCAGCACAAGGGAGCCTGATGGTTTCGCAGAAAATTCATCCCAAAGGACCCACGCTCTCGCGCATTATTGCTGGTGCATGGCGTTGGCATACCGTTTCGCCGGATCAGGTTGAACGTCTCATCAAGACCGCATTGGACGAAGGCATCACCACATTTGATCATGCTGACATCTATGGCGATCACGGAAACGAAGAGATCTTTGGAAATGTCCTGAGAAAGAATTCTTCCCTGAGCGGTCAGATGCAACTGATTTCAAAGTGTGGAATAAAGTTTCCTTCTTCCCGGCGACCCGAAACCTGGATCAAGCATTACGATACTTCAAGTCAACACATCATTTGGTCAGCTGAAAATTCTCTTAGAATGCTGGGCACAGACCACCTGGAATTGTTGCTGATCCATCGCCCTGATCCTTTGCTGGATCCTGAAGAGTTGGCTCATGCATTCAGTCAATTGCATCAGCAAGGCAAGGTGTCGCATTTCGGCGTTTCTAATTTTACTCCTGCTCAATTCAGGATGCTGCAGCACCACTTGCCTTTTCCACTGGTGACCAACCAGATAGAAATCTCCTTGGCCCGCATTGAACCACTATTCAATGGCGATCTGGATACCTTAATGGAGTTCAATGCTTCTCCCATGGCATGGTCACCCCTCGGGGGAGGAAAACCCCTGGGCGTTGATGAGCGGGCACTCTTTAATAAGGCGGCAAAATATAACGCGTCGTACAGTCAGCTGGCTTTGGCTTGGCTGATGAAACATCCATCCGGCATCTTTCCAATCATCGGCACAACCCAACCGGAGCGAATCACGGAAGCGGCCCGATCCATAGACGTCAATCTGGATCGGCAGGATTGGTTTGAAATGTTGAAATGGATGATGGGGAAGGAAATGCCGTAGAGAGCCGAAAGCTAAAAGTTAAAAGCCAAAAGTGAGATCAGTTCTGATCAATCCAATCTGACATTTTGAATTTCTGAAACATGTAATAAAGGAAGTTAAAGGATAGGGCGTCCTCTTCATCTTTATCTTTGCGGCCATTCTTGTGGGTCTCCGATTTTGAGTTCTTTACCGTCTGACCAGGAAGGATGCGTGGCATGGGCATGAACTGTACACTATCTTTAACAACCGAGGAATGACTGGGATGATCATAAATCAAAGGCTTATCTTCGCCCAGGTTTAGTTCCTGGTGGATGGGATCCTGCGTCTCCAGAATTGGCAACTCATCCTGAGCCTTCACTGAAAAAGTGAAGAGGAAAAGAACGGCTGCGGGGGCCAAAAGAATTGAAACCTTTACTTTCATGCCGGGTCCACCAATTGGAAGTAAGGAAGGGTTGGTTTAACATCGAAAGATATAAAATTTTGTCTTATGATCACATGGGAAGACTTTAGCAAAGTTGACATTCGGGCTGGCACTATTTTGAAGGCAGAGCCGTTCCCAGAGGCCAAAAAGCCGGCATTTAAGCTTTGGATCGACCTTGGACCCGAACTGGGTACCAAAAAATCGAGCGTACAAATTACCCAACGGTACGGGATAGAAACATTGGCTGGCAGACAGGTGGTCTGCGTCGTAAACTTCCCCCCAAAACAAATAGCCACATTCCAGTCGGAAGTGCTGGTGACTGGCTTCCCGGACGAAGCGGGTAACGTGATACTTACTTCCATCGACAAGCGAGTTCCGAACGGGTCAAAGCTTTTCTAGCCATGCATTTCCGAGACCTGATTTCTTTGTGTGGAGGAGAGCTCCTTCAATTGGCAGAAGACAGGCCCGTCCAAACATTGTTGATTGATAGCCGGAAAGTTGTGGTAGGCGATGCATCGTTGTTCTTTGCAATCAAAGGCGAACGGCACGATGGTCACTTATTCCTGGAACAATTGTATCAGCTCGGGCTGCGACAATTTATAGTAGAAGAAAAAATAAGTGTCGCTCAGTTTCCGGGAGCGAATCTTCTGAGGGTGGATTCATCCATCAGCGCACTACAGAAAATCGCAGCCCATCACCGTTCCTTGTTCAATATCCCCGTCATTGGAATTACCGGAAGCAACGGAAAGACCATCGTCAAAGAATGGTTGTACCAGGTGTTGTCACCCGAAATGAAAATTGTGAAGAACCCCGGGAGTTACAATTCACAAGTGGGTGTTCCATTGTCGGTATGGCAAATTCAGCCTCATCATGAACTTGGAATTTTCGAAGCTGGAATTTCACAACCGGGGGAAATGGAGAAGCTGGCAGCGGTGATACAACCCACCCTCGGGATTTTCACCAATCTCGGAAGCGCCCATGATGAGGGTTTTTCAACGCGCAAAGAAAAGGCCGCCGAGAAAGTAAGACTCTTCGATCAGGTCGAGCGCGTAATCTTTTGCAGGGACCATGAAGCACTTGCTAAAGTCCTCAAGGAGAAAAAAATTCCGACCCTTACCTGGGGGGACCATGCGGAATCGGATATTAAGATCCATTCCCTGAAAGAAAGCACCTTCGAAATAAAATACAAAAGTGAATATTTCAATCTCCAGCTTCCTTTTCACGATGCCGCCTCCAGGGAGAATGCCTTTCATGTGATGGCTCTCATGTTGTTCAGGGGTTATCCGGCCACTACCATAAAAGAGCGATTAAATGCATTGAAACCTGTCGCCATGCGATTGGAGTTAAAGCAGGGTATCAACCGGTGTACGATCATTGACGATTCCTACAACAACGATCTGGCCGGTCTGCGGATAAGCCTCGATTTTCTCAAGAACCAACAAAAAATAAAGAAGACCTTAATTCTTTCAGATGTATTACAGTCGGGCCTGTCCGATGAGCGGTTGATCACTGAGATAAATGAACTGATTGCTTCCGGCTACATAAAAAAGTTCATTGGCATCGGGCCTGTCTTGACGGCACGTCATTCCATGCTGCCATCGGGAAGATTTTATATTTCTACCGATGAGTTCCTGCAGGATTTTCAGCCGGATGAATTTGCTGATGAGGCCATATTGATTAAAGGCGCGCGGTTATTTCATTTTGAAAAAATTGTTCAGCGGCTCCAGCGAAAAGTGCATGGCACGGTGATGGAGATTGACCTCCATGCGATGGTGGCGAACCTGAATTATTTTAAAGCTCGTCTCAAGCCAGCGACAAAAATCATGGCGATGGTCAAGGCTTTTGCCTATGGCAGTGGAAGTGAAGAAGTTGCCAATTTGTTGCAATACCATCGCATCGACTACCTGGGCGTGGCTTATGCGGACGAAGGCATTGAGTTGAGAAAAAATAACATTTCGCTGCCGATCATGGTCATGAACCCCAGTGAAGAAAGCTTCGAATCCTTATTGGAATACAAACTTGAGCCCGAAATTTACTCCTTGCGGATATTGATCGCACTCATTGACTTTTTGGGAGAAAGACCCTGTGCAATCCATCTCAAAATGGATACCGGCATGCACCGGTTGGGCTTCGGGCCATCCGAACTCGATGAAGTAGTAGAATTGCTTCGGTTACGAAAAAACATAACCATTGCTTCCGTTTTCTCGCACCTCTCCGGCGCCGATGAAAAGTTGCACGATAACTTTTCAAACCACCAAGCCGAAGTGTTTGTTCGCATGGCTGAAGGGATTGATCATGGATTGGGCTATCGGCCCATGCGCCATTTGCTGAATTCACCGGGAATAATTCGTCTGCCCCAATTTCAATACGACATGGTGAGGCTGGGCATTGGTCTGTACGGCGTTGATCCAACCGCGTCAGGAATTTCTGCCCTACAGCCTGTGGCAACGTTGAAGACCATCATCTCACAAATCAAAACGATCAAGGCAGGTGAAACCATCGGCTATGGCAGAAAAGGATTTGCTGAAAAAGAAATGTCTTTGGCTACCCTGGCCATTGGATACGCCGATGGGTACAGTCGCAGCTTCAGTCAGGGCAATGGAAAGGTGTTGATCCACGGTAAGCTGGCCCCAGTGATTGGCAATGTTTGCATGGACATGACAATGGTTGACATTACGGGTATTCCGGCCCGGGAAGGTGACGAGGCCATCATTTTTGGTGCAGGCCTGCCCATTCAACAACTCGCTCACTGGAGCAACACCATCCCTTATGAAATATTGACAAGCACGAGCGAAAGGGTCAAGCGCGTATTCTTCGCAGAATCAATATAGCAGCGATTCCAAATTTTCATGGAGCAACGACATTCGTGATTCTTAATTGTATTTAACATAATGCTCCCACTTCTCCATAACTTCCTTGAAGTCCGTGGGTAACTCCGAATCAAACCGCATGAATTCTTTCGTAGTCGGATGAATGAATCCAAGTGTTTTGGCATGCAGTGCCTGCCGGGGAAGAATCTTGAAACAATTGTCCACAAATTGTTTATACTTAGAAAAGGTTGTTCCCTTCAGCACCTGATCACCACCATATGTCGCATCATTAAATAAGGGGTGGCCAAGAAATTTTAGATGGGCCCGGATTTGGTGCGTGCGGCCAGTTTCCAGTTTGCACTCCAACAAGGATACGTATCGAAGGGATTGCAATAGTTTATAGTGTGTGATGGCGGTGCGGCCATAATCACCTTCCGGAAAAGCAGTCGTAATCCTCCTGTCCTTAAAACTTCTTCCCACGTTAACGTTGATGGTGCCGGAAGGTGGTGCGGGTTCACCCCATACAAGTGCCCAGTAGGTTCTTTCGATGGAGTGATCAAAGAATTGTTTAGCGAGTTTGGTCATCGCCAGTTCTGTTTTAGCAATCACCAGGAGTCCCGAGGTATCCTTGTCGATGCGATGCACAAGGCCTGGTCTTCCGGTGTTACCCACCATTTGAGGAAGGTTTTGAAAATGGTAGGTCAATGCATTCACCAACGTGCCAGTCCAATTTTGAAAGGCCGGGTGCACAACCATTCCGGCAGGTTTGTTCACCACCAACAAATCATCATCCTCATACACGATATCCAACGGAATGTTTTCAGGCTTGACATCGGTATCCCGTGGCGGCTCCGGAAACGAAACGGTGATCACGTCTCCCGGATGGATCTTGTGATTGGGCTTGATGGTGGCCTCATTGACTTTTACAAAGCCATCGTGAATGCCTTGCTGGATTTTGGTGCGTGTTACATTCGACAGCCGGTCCATCAGGAATTTATCCACCCGGACCAGGGCCTGCCCTCCATCTACCACAATGCGATGATGCTCGAACAATTCATCGTCTTCCTCATCTTGCAATTCAATATCTTCGTTTTTCACAGCGCAAAAGTAGACAGAAGTGTCAATGTATTGGAAAAAAGTTCAACATGGGGCTTGGTGGGTAGCTGTTGATTGATCCGTTTCCTCGCCTAACCTATGGCTTCTTTCCATCGATAAATGCACTATTTTTAACATCATGAAGGGATGTGTTTTTCTTTTGTTTGTTGCTTCTTCGCTCGTGGCGCAGCCCTCCTTGAAGATTGACAAGGGTGTTGTGTTCCAATTGACAGGCGACTCATTCTCCATTGATTCCCTCACCATGGCAGACAGCTCCACATTATTATTGGACAATAGGCACTCTACCAACTTGGTGCGCGCGAATTATGTTTCTATTGGCACGGGGTGTATTCTCAGCGGTGCGGGTAAAAACGGAGAGAACGGGCCTCCGGGTTTCGACGGAAGCACTGCCTTGTATGCTGCCGGTAAAGCTGGACGCGGAGGATTTTCGGCTGTGAACTTGTTCTTTAACTTTTCCTTTATTCAAATTGAAAGCGAGTTTCAAATCATATTGATAGGCGGGAAAGGAGGAAATGGTGGGATGGGTGGAAACATTACTCAATCACTTACCGGGATTGCAGCTGCGCCAAGCTCTTCACGATACAATGCTGCGCAGCAGGGTCCCCCGGGTGATGGAGGGGATGGTGGAAGGGGTGGAAATGTAACCCTCAGTTTCCCCGTAGAGTTCAGGGAACTGGTCACTCAAAAAATAAAGATCATAAACACAGGAGGAGACGGTGGGGTACAGGCTACAACGAATGCCGCCATCCCCACCCGAATCCTGGGATCAACTCCTGCCAAATCTGGCAAGCATGGTGCACGCGGCAAAGTGGAGTTTCTTTTCTTGAAAAAATAACTATTCAATTCGAATAATCAGGATACTCCATTTCGCGTCTTCGGCAAACGTCAGGCTTGGAAAATCTTTCTCAAAAATTCAACTTGCCTTATGCGCACTTTCTGGCTGGTGGGGATGCCTTTTTTTATACTGCTGACGGCCAGTTGCCAGCCGGCATCCCAAAACGGTTCGCCTTTTGAAAAGGGTGTATCACGGGGCACGAACAAGAATGGAAAACTGGAGGAGGCTTCGGGCATCGTGTCCAGCGCCCAGAACCCAGGTTATTTATGGTCGCACAATGACAGCGGAAATCCTCCGGAAATTTTTCTGTTGGAGGAATCTACCGCCAAAACAAAAAAAGTGTTTTTATTATCAAACGTACCGAACCGCGATTGGGAAGATATTGCCGCCGGGCCGGGGCCGGAGGAAAACACAAACTACCTGTATGTCGGCGACATTGGCGATAACCTGGCACGTTACCCGGTCAAATACATTTTTAGAATCCGCGAACCATTGGAAGATGATCCAGAGGACATCACAGAAATTAATACACTGATTGTGAAACTGGACGATGGCCCCAGGGATACTGAAGCCCTGATGTGCGATCCCATCAGCAAGAATCTTTACCTGGTATCTAAACGGGAACACCAAGTTGCCTTGTATGAAATTGTTTTCCCTTTCCTGGGTGATACCCTCCTTGCAAAAAACGCTGGCAAACTTCCTTTCAAAAATATAACGGCCGGCGATATTTCAATTGACGGGAATGAAGTTTTGCTGAAAGACTATGAACACATCTATTATTGGAAGAGAAAGGGCAACGAGTCCATTCCCGATTTGCTGAAAACACCTTTCACCGAACTTGCCTATGACCGCGAGCTTCAGGGGGAGGGCATTGCCTGGGCACATGATGGCTCAGGTTTCTTTACCCTGGGAGAAAACGCGAAAGGGGAACGCGCCAAATTGTATTTCTATAAACGAAAGTGATTCAAGGATGACATTCGGGCTATTTCTGTCTATTCGCCAAATCCATTCCAAACTGAATCAGGGTACCTGTTTTTGCTTTCACTGACAGATTGGCAAAATCAGAAAATCCTTTTTCAAAATATTCGCTCGCCTTCTTCTCCGTGAGGGATTGGATATCCAGCCGGTCATACAGCGCAGTAACAGCCGCTACCTTTTTGCGGCCATCAAATTTTTTAGCCCTCAACCATGATTGTAATTCCTTTGCATCCTTTCCCTTGGCTTTCGCCAACGCCTTGATCAACAGAAAGGTCTTCTTGTTGGCAATGATATCTCCTCCTACCTGCTTGCCAAACTTGTTCTTGTCGGCATATACATCCAGCAAATCATCTTTCAACTGGAAGCCTATTCCGAGGTTCTCTCCTATTCCGCGAAGGAGTTTTTGATCTTCGGCGGGGGCACCGGCAAGCACGGCTCCCAATTCGAGGCTAAAGCCCAGCAACACCGCAGTCTTCAATCGAATCATGTTGATGTATTCTGCCTGGCTAACGGAATCCTTCGATTCAAATTCCATATCCCATTGTTGTCCTTCGCACACACCTGCTGCACACGCATTGAAAAGTGCCAGGACGGTCCGAAGCTTGTCCGGTTCCAGGTCCAGCAGCATGTCATATACCTTTACCAACATCACATCGCCGGATAGTATCGCTGTATTCACATTCCACTCCTCATGCACTGTTGGATTACCCCTTCGCAAGGGTGCATTGTCCATGATGTCGTCGTGCATCAGTGTAAAATTATGAAAGGCTTCCACGGCAGTCGCATATTTTACAATCGCATGAGCATCCTCTTTGTACAGGGAATACGAAAGCAATGTCAGCAAGGGTCGGATGCGTTTGCCGCCAAGGGCCATGATGTAGCGGATCGGTTCATACAGTGATGCCGGCCGGGATCCAAAGCGCTGCGCACGGATTTCCTTTTCGATCCAGGAAAGATATGTTTTGATCATTCCCTAGCGGCGCTTGCGGTTTGGACGCTCATCAGGAAATGCCGGAGTTACATTCTCGAAAGCCAGGTCCATGGTCCTCCGGTCAATGTCCGTTTTCTTCACACGCACTTCCACTTCATCACCCAACCTGTATATTTTCTTTCTCCGACTTCCAATGACCCGGTAGTTCTTTTCATCAAATTCATAGAAGTCGTCCTTCATGTCGGCGAGGCGCACCATGCCCTCACATTTTGTTTCAATGATTTCTACAAATATTCCAAAGTCGGTAACCCCGGTAATGATTCCCGCATACAGCTTGTCCGACTGAAGACTCATGAACTCCACTTGTTTGTACTTGATGGAAGCGCGTTCGGCATCGGCGGCCCGCTTTTCCCGTTCCGAGGAATGGATACATTTTGCCTCATAATCTGTTTTGCTCACCGGTTTTCCGTTGTCGAGGTAGTGTTGCAAGAGCCGGTGCACCATCATATCAGGGTACCGGCGGATGGGCGAAGTAAAATGTGTGTAATGCTCAAACGCCAGGCCAAAATGTCCTTTAGGATCGGTGGTGTATTTTGCCTTTGCCATGGCCCGCACCGCGAGCGATTGCAGCACATTTTGTTCTGGTTTCCCTTCAATTTCATCCATCAGCTTGTTCAGTGAGCGGGACACGGCATTTTCCTCGGTGTGCAGGGTATGCCCGAACTGCTTTGCGAATTGTGCAAAGTCACTCACCTTTTCAGGGTTTGGAAAATCATGGGTGCGGTAAACGAATGTATTCTTATCGCCACCTTTTTTAAGTTTAAAAATGTAGGTCGCCACCGATTTGTTGGCCAACAGCATGAATTCTTCAATGAGTTTATGTGCGTCCTTTCTGATCTTGGGAATTACCGCCAACGGTTTTCCCTTTTCATCCAGTTTGAATTTCACTTCGGCGGTCTCGAAGTTGACGGCTCCTTTGGTGAAGCGTTCCTTGCGCAACTTGATGGCCAAATCATTCAAGATCTTTATTTCAGTCGAAAATTTTCCTTCTCCGTTTTCAATGACTTCCTGGGCCTGTTCATATGAAAACCGATGATCGGAATGTATCACAGTCCTTCCAAACCATTCCTTGTGCACTTTGCCTTTGTTATCCATCTCAAAGACGGCTGCAAAAGTCAGCTTTGTCTCGTCAGGCCGTAGTGAACAAAGCCCGTTGGACAGTCTTTCCGGCAACATTGGGACCGTGCGATCGACCAGGTAAACGGAAGTGGCACGATCAAATGCATCGTCGTCGAGGAGGGTGCCCGGAATAACGTAGTGCGTAACATCAGCAATGTGTACACCGATTTCATAGAGGCCACTGTCAAGCTTTCGAAAGGAGAGCGCGTCATCAAAATCTTTGGCGTCCTCCGGGTCGATGGTAAACGTCAATACATCCCGAAAGTCCCATCGCTTTTTGATTTCCTCGTTGGAGATGGTTTCCATAATTTTTTCGGAAGCTTGCAATACATTCTCAGGAAAGCGAAACGGCAAGTCAAATTCTGCCATGATGGAATGAATCTCAGCCTCATTCTCGCCTGTCTTACCCAAAACCTCAATTACTTTCGCTTCCGGGCTGCGGTCTCCGTCTCCCCAGCGGGTAACCTCAAACAACACTTTATCATTGTTCTTGGCCTCACCGACATTTTCCTGATAAATGAAAAAGTCCTGGTAGATTTTTTTGAAGTCAGGGACAACAAATGCAAATCGGTTGGGTGCCATCTCCAGTCGGCCCACAAAACGTGTCCGGTTGCGTTTGACAATGCTCTCCACCTTGCCTTCCGGTTTTTCTCCGGTCTGCCGACCGATCAACGATACTCTTACCGTGTCGCCGTGCAGGGCGGTACCAAGATCACGTTCACGTACATAAATATCTTTTTCGCCTCCGGTGTTGATGTATGCAAAGCGGGGATTGACATGGTCCACAACGCCTTCAACTGTTTCTGTTTTTCTCGTGGACGCAAAACTTCCATCCGCGAGTTGTCGAATTTTTCCTGCTGCTTCCAGTTCATCAAGCAGCGTAAACAATTGATCATTGCCAGCCTTGTTCTTTGGTCCCAGCTGGCGGGCCAGTTGCTTGAAGTTGTAAGATGCACCCGGGCTTTCATCAAAAAAAGAAAGCACGGCCTGACGCAATGATTTTCCGACCTCCTTCTGTTTTTTCTCTTTGTGTTCTTTGAATTTCTTTTTTGACATAAATTTTTTGAATGGCCCGAAGGCCACGTTATGAATAGAGTAAATTTTGAGGCGGAATCAACGCCTGCCCTTTTAGTTTTAAAAACAGTTGGGCTACGGCCACGACATCGCCCACACAGTACTCACCAATCTTTTTTAAATCTTTGTCCTGATAGTATACCCGATTTACCATTGACCCATCCAGTTCTCCCTTGCTGGTGGGGATATCAAAGATGGCCGCCAGCAAGTCGAGGGAAGTATAGTGTTTATAGTCTCCAAACTTCCACATCTCCAGTGTGTCCAGGTGTGGAATGTCCCAGGATTTTTTTCCGGAAAGATTCAAAGCGGATGGCAGTTGAATGCCTTGCACCAACATTCGCCGGCTCAGGTAGGGAAAGTCAAACTCTTTCCCATTATGGGCACAGAGTTTTATGGAAAGAGGATCCATTTTCTCCAGGGCGGTCTTGAATTCTTGCAGCAAAAGATGCTCATCGTGGTTGGCAAAATATTTTGTCTTGAGGCAACGTTCCCCTTTTTCATTTTCCGTCAATTTTCCGATTGCTATCACGATGATCTTGCCAAACTCCGCGTAGATGCCAGCGCGCTCATGGAATAGGTCTTCGTCCGTCTGAGCCTGTTCACGCTGCCGGAAGAAATTTGCTTTGCGGGACCACTGCACTTTCATTCGCTCGTCCAGCTTTTCATAGCGGTCCGTGGAGGCTACCGTCTCAATGTCCAGAAACAATATGTTCTTAAAATCATCCATTAGCCTGCAAGATAATTCAAAACGAGGTCAGCAAATTCCGCCGGCTGCTCCGCTTGCACCCAATGCCCTGTATCCAGGGCAGCAAACTCAGCGTTGGGGAATATTGTCTTTATCAAAGCCTCATCGCCATCGGCATAATAGTGAGACTTTTTTCCCTGAATGAAAAGCGCCGGGCCATCATATTTTCCTGAGTAAATCATCCCCGCACCCATGGATTCTATATTAAGGTCAATTGCGTCAAGGTTGATTTTCCATTCAAATCCCCCTGCCGGTTTCCGTGAGAGATTCTTTAGCAAAAACTGGCGAACCTCGGCTTCCGGAACATAGGTTGAAAGGATCTGGTCTGCCTCTGTACGTGAAGCCAATGACCCCAGAAGCACCGATTTTAGCCCTTCCAGGATGGCATCGTGGTGTACGGGATAGGATTTAGGGACAATGTCGACCACGATAAGCTTGCTGAGTTGTTCCGGATATCGGACGGCAAAGTTCATGGCAGCCTTGCCTCCCATGGAGTGGCCGAGGATGATAGGTTGCTGCAGGGCGTGGTCATTGATGAATTCCTTCAAATCCTCCGTCAGCAATGTATAATCAAACTCAGCACTTTTGGGCGATTGTCCATGGTTGCGCTGGTCGACAAGAAACACCGTATAACGCTCAGCGAATACCTTGGCCAGTGAGTACCAATTATCGGAAGAACCAAACAATCCGTGTAAAATGATCAATGGGTGCCCTTGCCCTGACTGCCGATAAAATAACTTCATTGCTCAAAGTTAATCATCCTGATGGTACGCAACATGATCTGTATATTTGGCCTTTTATTTTTATGGAATTGAACAACCCTACCTACGACCTTCAGGGGATTTCCTTTCATTCATTGGCAGATGAATTCGGAACACCGCTGTATGTGTATGATGCATCTAAAATTGTGCGGCAGCAACAGAAACTGAAAGATGCTTTTTCTGGCATGAATGTCAACATAAAGTTTGCGGCCAAGGCATTGACCAACCTTTCCATTCTTAAGTTGATGAAGCGAAACGGTATCGGTGTCGATGTTGTGTCTATCCAGGAGGTGCAGATTGCATTGAAGGCGGGTTTTCTTCCAACAGAAATCATGTATACACCCAATTGCGTCGATTTTGAAGAAATCATTCAAGGTGTCGATATGGGCGTAAACATCAACCTGGACAATCTCTCGGTATTGGAAAAATTCGGAAAAAAATACGGAAGCAGTTACCCTTGTGGCATCCGGTTGAATCCACACATCCTGGCGGGTGGGAATCTTAAAATTTCAACCGGCCACAGCCATTCCAAATTTGGAATTTCAGTTCAGCAATTGCCGGCAATCTTGGAGTTGGTGCAACGATACAATCTTGTTATAAGCGGTTTGCACATACACACCGGATCAGAAATCACTGAGACGGATGTGTTTATAAAGATGGCCGAGTTGCTTTTTGGGATCGCGAAAGACTTTCCGGCATTAAAATTTCTGGATTTCGGAGGTGGCTTCAAGGTATCTTACAAAACCGGAGACCGCGTAACCAACATCATCGAGATTGGTCAGAAGCTCGGTCAATTATTCAATGACTTCAATCATCAACATGGTCGAAAACTGGAACTCTGGATCGAGCCGGGAAAATACCTTGTGAGTGAGGCAGGGTACCTCCTGGTAAAAGTGAATGTTGTAAAGTCCACACCCACGGTGACTTTTGCCGGTGTCAACTCCGGGCTCAATCATCTTATCCGGCCAATGATGTATGATGCCTATCATGAAATCGTAAATGTGTCAAATCCCGAAGGACCCAAAAAAGTGTATACTGTAGTGGGCAATATTTGCGAAACCGATACGCTGGGAGCCGACCGTGAACTTTCTGAAGTGCGTGAAGGTGATCTGCTGGTCATTCAGAATGCCGGGGCTTATGGTTATTCAATGGCTTCCAATTACAACTCGCGTTTCCGCCCGGCAGAGGTGCTGATCCTCGATGGAAAGGCGAAGCTCATCCGGCAGCGAGACACACTGGAACAGTTGCTGCAGGGTCAGATTGATGCTTTCTGATGGTATATGACCTGATCATCGTTGGAGGTGGTGCCGCAGGTTTTTTTGCCGCTATTGAAACTGCCTCTCAGCACGCGGGTCTGAAAATCCTCATCCTGGAGAAATCCACCAAGCTGCTGTCCAAAGTAAGAATATCGGGAGGCGGTCGTTGTAATGTAACCCATCATTGTTTTGAGCCTGCCCCACTTTCCAGACACTATCCACGTGGACAAAAAGAACTCAAACAAATGTTCCGGATATTTCATGCGGGAGA
>JAYVEZ010000401.1:0-6383 GCA_043773645.1 Cytophagales bacterium | reverse complement strand
TGGGCTGGTAATGATGTCAGCCATGTGGTCTCTGTGAGTCCGGTCACCATTCCAGCCGGAGGAAAAGTAGTTCTTGCCTTTGCCTTGCATGCCGCCAACAACCTTACTGAACTCCTGGCATCTGCCGATGCTGCCAATACCCTGTACAATCAAATATTCAACATTCCAAGGCCGACCGTGACTATCCAAGATGTTTGCTATGGCAGTAATACAACTTTGACTGCAGCAGGCGCAACCAAGTTCAGGTGGTATAAGAATTTTACCGGAGGCCATCCTTTCGATTCTTTGTCAACCTCCATTACAACCGCGAACCTCTTCAGAGATTCGACCATTTACGTTTCCAATGCTGACAACGCCAACGAAAGTCTAAGGACTCCTGCCCTCATCAAGTTAAAGGCCAATCCTGCGGTTACCGCAACCAGCACTACCATTTGTCCCACTGAAACCACTTCCCTTTCAGTTGCAACGGCTGATTCGTACACGTGGAGCAATGGAGCAACTACACAAAGTGTTACTGTCAATGCGGCTGGAAATTATTCCGTCACCGTGAAATACAATGCCAAGAATTGTACCTCTACCTCACCCCAAATTTCGATCTCTACCTTGACCAAGCCAACCGCCGGGTTTAGTACCACTGGGGACCTTATCGAGCGGAATACAATCACTTTTGTCGATCAAAGCACAAACGCAACAACGTGGTCATGGGATTTTGGCGATGGCATTACATCCAAACTCAAAAACCCTACCCACCTGTATGATACACCAAAAAACTATACCGTCAAGCTTTCAGTCAAGGGACCAAATGGCTGTCAGGATACTTTTACCAAGGACATCGGTGTAATTACGGGCCTTGGTGATACCGGCCTCACAGGCTGTATTGTATATCCCAATCCCGCCATGGATTATTTGAGCATTCGACTGTCCAATAAGTATGAGCATGCCACCTTTACCATGATCAACCTCCAGGGACAACTTGTGATGAACACAACGGTGACCTTGGACAGCGACGGGAGCCAGAAGCTATTTGTCGGTGGGCTGTTAACAGGTATGTACCTTGTTCGAATACAGGCTGATAACGAATCGTTTTTACGTAAAGTCGAAATCAAGCATTAGGTTCCAATCGAACCGTTTTGCCTCCGCCCGGGGATTTTCAAGATCATTGAGGTAAAAATGTTTGTTATCACCCCCGAATGAAAAGTGGCGTGCCTGAATATGACAGCGCTCTTTATCTTCCTGGGTCAGTCGCCCGGCGTAGGCCAGATCCCATGGGTTCTGCCCGGCAGTAGGTTAGGGTGTTGCACATTTCTTCCTCTTTCCAGCAAAAGGACCTTCAAGCCTTTCTCACAAAGCTCCTTGGCAGCCCAACCCCCACTGATGCCTGACCCGACCACGATGGCGTCGAAGGTATTCTGATCCCGATTACCGGGGTTTTGGTTCATACTTTTCCTGAACCCAAAATTTCAGAAAAATTAAAACGCCATCCCAATCTCTGCCCAATGTCAAAGGCCGATATCATTCACAATTCCTAAATTTTAATCAGCTCAATTGTCGGAATCCGTTGAATCTGTGTTTATTTTTGCCCGATTTATCCCATCCCACCATGCCCAGAGACCGCAGCATTCGTTCAGTCCTCATTATCGGCAGCGGACCCATTGTCATTGGTCAGGCGTGCGAGTTTGATTACGCAGGTTCACAAGCCGCCCGCTCATTGAGAGAGGAAGGCATTGAAGTGGTGCTGATCAATTCGAACCCCGCCACCATCATGACGGACAAGGTCAGTGCAGACCATATTTACCTCAAACCTCTGGAGAAGAAATACATCCGCGAAATCCTGGAAAAACACCACATTGATGCAGTGCTCCCTACCATGGGAGGACAGACGGCCTTGAATCTCTGCATCGAATGCGACAAAGCGGGCATCTGGCAACACTTTGGTGTACGAATCATTGGCGTTGATATACTGGCCATTGAAACCACCGAGAACCGGGAGAAATTTCGATTGAAAATGCATGAATTGGGTATCGGTGTCTGCAAAGGCGCCACCGCCACTTCGTTTTTGGAAGGCAAGGAAATAGCCCAGGAAATTGGTTTCCCGCTTGTCATTCGTCCTTCATTCACCCTCGGGGGAACGGGAGGTGGCTTTGTCGAAAAACCAGAAGATTTTGATGCCGCCCTCAACCGTGGGCTGCATGCTTCACCCATCCATGAAGTGCTGGTGGAGAAAAGCATCATGGGCTGGAAAGAGTATGAGCTCGAATTGTTGCGCGATGGAAACGGCAATGTGATCATCATTTGCTCGATTGAGAATTTTGATCCGATGGGGATTCATACCGGCGACTCCATCACGGTGGCACCGGCGATGACCCTGCCCGACACCGTGTACCAGCACATGCGCGACCTCGCCATCAAGATGATGAATGGCATCGGGAAATTTGCCGGCGGCTGCAACGTCCAGTTTTCAGTAAATCCTGACGACGACAACCAGATCATCGGCATTGAGATCAACCCGCGGGTTTCGCGCTCTTCGGCCCTTGCCTCAAAAGCAACCGGTTACCCGATCGCAAAAATCGCAGCGAAGCTTTCCATCGGTTACAACCTGGATGAATTAAAGAATGCCATCACCGGCACCACCACCGCGTACTTTGAACCTGCCCTCGACTATGTGATCGTAAAAATTCCGCGTTGGAATTTTGACAAGTTCCAGGGCGCAGACCGCAGACTTGGACTGCAAATGAAATCCGTTGGCGAGGTGATGGGCATTGGAAGGAATTTTCAGGAGGCCCTGCAAAAAGCCTGTCAATCGTTGGAGATCCGCCGCAATGGTCTTGGTGCTGATGGGAAAGAACTGACCAAACAAGCCGATCTGCTATACAGCCTCGAGCATCCCAGCTGGAACCGTCTCTTCCACATTTACGATGCCATGAAGCTGGGCATCTCCATGAAGACCATTCAGCATCTCACCAAGATCGACAAATGGTTTCTGGAACAAATCTGGGAGCTGATTGAGCTGGAGAAGGAAATTGAAAATTATACCCTTGAAACAATACCCGTTTCGCTGATGCGCACGGCGAAAGAGAAAGGTTACGCCGACCGCCAACTCGGTCACTTGATGGACTGCAAGGAAAGTGAAGTACACAAAAAACGGAGGTTGATGGGAATCAACCGGGTGTATAAATTGGTGGATACCTGTGCTGCCGAATTCGATGCAAAAACTCCCTATTACTACTCAACCTTCGATGCAGAAAATGAATCAATCGTTTCTGATAGGAAAAAAGTGATCATCCTGGGCTCAGGACCAAACCGGATTGGACAAGGAATTGAATTTGATTACTCCTGCGTACATGGTGTGCTCGCGGCCAAAGAGTGCGGATACGAGACCATTATGATCAACTGCAATCCGGAGACCGTGTCCACCGACTTCGACATTGCCGACAAACTTTACTTTGAGCCTGTTTTCTGGGAACACCTGTGGGACATCATCCAGCACGAAAAACCGGAAGGTGTGATCGTACAGTTGGGTGGGCAGACCGCGTTGAAGCTGGCAGAGAAACTTCACAAGTACGGTGTCAAGATCATGGGTACTTCATTCGAAGCACTTGACCTGGCAGAAGATCGAGGCAGTTTTTCAACCCTCCTCAAAGACCTGAACATACCATACCCCGTGTTCGGCGTAGCCACCGATGCCGACGAAGCCCTGGAGGTTTCAAAGACCATTGGCTTCCCCTTGTTGGTCAGGCCTTCCTATGTATTGGGTGGTCAGAGCATGAAGATCGTTATCAATGAAAACGAGCTCGAAAATCATATCCTCGACATCTGGAAACACCTTCCCGAAAATAAAGTGTTACTCGACCATTTCCTGGATGGCGCCATTGAAGCGGAGGCCGATGCAATCTGTGACGGTGAAGACGTCTACATCATCGGCATCATGCAACACATTGAACCGGCCGGCATTCACTCAGGTGACTCTTATGCCGTTCTCCCCCCCTACAACCTTGGTGATTTTGTTATCAAACAGATTGAGACGTATACGAAACGAATTGCAATAGCATTGAAAACAGTCGGACTGATTAACATCCAATTCGCCATCAAGCAGGATAAAGTATATATCATCGAAGCAAACCCGCGCGCCTCAAGAACGGTGCCTTTTATTTGTAAAGCCTATGATGAACCCTATGTCAACTATGCTACGAAGGTGATGCTGGGAGAAAAGAAGGTGAAAGATTTCACGTTCAACCCTACCAAAAAGGGATATGCGATAAAAGTGCCTGTGTTCTCCTTCAGTAAATTTCCAGAAGTCAACAAGGAGCTTGGACCGGAAATGAAATCCACGGGAGAAGCTATCTACTTTATCGACGATTTGATGGATGATTACTTCTTGAATATCTACGCGGAGAGGAATTTATATCTAAGCAGGTAGGATTTATTTGGTGATTTAGCGATTTGGTGATGTGGTGATCGCTCTCGTTCTAAACGAATCCCACATCACTAAATCACCACATCACCACATCACCAAATACCTACTCGCTCTTCAACGACCTCACCGGATTCACCATCGCCGCCTTCACGGATTGATAACTTACCGTGAGCCAGGCAATCGACATTGCCGCCAGTCCGGCCAGCGCAAAGGATCCCACGCCCAGGGCAATACGATAAGCAAAACTGTTAAGCCACTGGTCCATCATCCACCACGCCAGGGGTGTGGCCAAAACAAATGCCAACAGCACGAGTTTTGTAAAGTCCTTGGATAATAGCACCACGACACCGCCTACCGTTGCTCCCAGGACTTTGCGGATGCCAATCTCTTTGGTACGACGACTCGCTGTGTAGGCTGAAAGTCCGAACAGACCCACACAAGCGATGATGATGGCCAGGCTGGAAAATACCGTGAACATTTTTCCCGAGCGCCTGTCGTCAGCATAACCGCGGTTGAGGTTATCTTGTAAAAATTCGTATCGGAAGGCTTTGTCCGGGACAAATTCCTTCCACTTCTTTTCAATCTGAACAAGCGCTTGCTGCAATCCATCCGGCTTCAACCGGACGGCGAGGTAGGCCATGTTCGTTTGCGTAAATACTTCATTGTTGAAAATGACAAGCGGGGTTATTTCGTCTCGCAAAGATTGAAAATGAAAATTTTTGACCACACCGATGACTGTGAATAGTCGCGCACGCTGGTTGACCGAATCATTCCTGAACAAATCCGTGTTGGAGAGCTTGCGCCCGATCGGATCGGTGAGGCCGATGGTCTTAACGGCCGTCTCATTCAATATTACGTTCAGTGAATCATGGGTGTCTTTTGAAAAGAGGCGGCCCTCCTTCAGACTAAACCCGATCTCCTGGCCAAAGTCGTCGTCCATGACCATTGATTTAACCGTGAGGACTTCATTCGAACCCTCCGGCTGAAACATCTGACCAAAGAAATCATCTCGATTGCCGACACGGGAGCTTGTTCCAGCAACTGACTTCACTTCCGGTATCCTCCTGATTTCTTCTGCGAACGTATCGAACTTCTTATCAAGGGCCCAGGCACGGTCCACCATGAGCACTTGGTCCGTATTGAATCCGAGGTCTTTGTTTTGTATGAACCTCATTTGCTCCCCCACCACCAGGGTGCCGACAATGAGAACGATGGATATGATAAACTGAAACACCACAAGTCCGTTGCGCAGCCATGCCCCTGTCGAACTGCCGGAAAAATTTCCCTTCATCACCACCACCGGGTTATAAGATGAAAGTACCAGGGCAGGATATAAACCGGCCAACAAACCAACCGCCAGGGCAAAACTCAATAAGCCAAGGATCACTTGCCAATCAAAAGTGAAGTGAAGTTGCTTTTGCAGCAGCATGTTGAACGTCGGAAGGATCAGCAAGGCGCCCAGGACCGCGATGACCATGCCTATCATTGCCAACAGAATTGCCTCTACCAGGAATTGGGTAATCAACTGGTCTTTTAACGATCCCATCACTTTTCTTACTCCCACCTCCCGGGCACGTTCAGCGGAACGGGCCGTGGAGAGGTTCATAAAATTGATACACGCAATGGAAAGAATCAGCACCCCGATGAAGATCAGTGCAAATACATATTTCAAATTTCCTCCGGGGGTTATGGTAAACTCAATATTGGTTGGATCCAGGTGAATGGACGTCAGCGGCTGAAGGAAGTAACGATATCCGTTTCCCGCCTTTTTGTAATCCTCCCACGACTGTCCCAGCTCGCGTTCAATCTGTCCCGAGGCATACGTATCGACCATGGCAGGAAATTTGGCTTCCAGTGCCTTGGCGTTTGCTCCTTTCTTCAACTTCAGGTACGAATGGGTATCAAATGAGATGAAGTTCTCCGTCTTGCGAAAGTCAGCGCCGGAAAAAGAAGCAATGAAATCAGCGCG
>JAYVEZ010000400.1:0-2237 GCA_043773645.1 Cytophagales bacterium | reverse complement strand
CTGTATTGGAGCGGTGGTCGGGTTGGTGGCGATCACGCCAGCGGCAGGTTTTGTCAATTTAGGACAAAGTATTTTTATCGGGTTTGCAGCAGCGATTGTCTGCAACCTGGCCGTGTACTACAAGCAACGTACATCGCTGGACGATACGCTCGACGTCTTTCCCTGCCACGGAGTAGGAGGAATGGTCGGCATGGTGCTAACGGGTGTGTTCGCGAAAGACCTGGGTCTGGTGTATGGACAATTTGAAACGTTCAAGTATCATATCCTTGCATTATTTATAGTAGGTGGTTCACATTCACCGGCTCGTTCCTCATCTTCAAGATCACCGACCTGATCACGCACCTCCGTGTTTCACCGGACGAAGAGCGGCTGGGCCTTGACCTGAGCCAGCATTCCGAGACACTTCAGGCCGACGTGCAGGAAACTCCGACCGGTAACGGAAAGATGGAAGTAGCTGCCTGATGGTTTACTGCTTCGCTTGTTCCTTTAGGCAACATAAATCCTGACCTAATACCGTGTGAATCACCTACCTATACTCTCATCGTATCGCTCAAGCTACGAAGTACTCAGTATTCTATAGTCAGGTAAGGCCTTGCCTTTTCAATCCACTGAGGGGTCAGTATTTTAATTTCATTCAGTTGATCTATGGACTTAAAATTTCCGTGTTGTAACCGGAAGGAGAGGATGGCTTGCGCGACTTTTCTTTTAATGTATGGATGCCTGAACTCTTCCAGCGTAACAGTATTCAGATTTATTTTACTCGGATGGAAGTTTCCCACTACCATGAATTTCTTTTTTATCTCCCTTACAACGGCTGAGTCTAACCCGTACACCTCCTGCACCTGATCCATTGAAACAAAGCCGCCGAGCTTGTCGCGGAAGGTCCGGATCCGTTTTGACAACGCTGGACCAATGCCATAGACGTTCAGCAGTTGGATGGAGTCGGCGGTGTTGATGTCAATAATTTGAGCAACCGTATTCCGTTTTTCGGTTGGAAAAGTAGGGGCGGGATTTTTGGTTTGTGCGATGGTGATCCAAGGTTTAGCTTGTTCAAACCAGGCGGTGTCCAATCCATACATCTTTAACAGGGCCTCTTTCTTTTTGAATGTTCCGCCCTTTTCACGGTAGCGAACGATTCGTTTGGCCGTGAAGGATGGTAATCCAAGGTGAATGAGTTCTGATTCGCTTGCGGTGTTTGGATCAAATGGAAAGAAATTGATGGCCACGGGGATTTTCTTCGTTACCGTCATGCTGTCGGTTGTATTCCAGCGAAGGCTGGCGATCAAACTGTCGGCTATCCGTTCATCTTTTGAAAAATCCAATGGTCGGCGGATTCGCCACCAGCGATAGAGTGGTTCAGAAAAGAGAAGTACGATCATGAGTGGGAGCAAAATAAGGAAGGCGTTGGTTTCCGTACGGGAGAAACCAAAGAAAGCTCTGATCCATGCTTTGATGCGATGCATAAAGTCTTGCCACGGAGGGCACAGATTACCACAGAAAAAAACCGCTAAATACGTGCAATCTGTGCCTGCGTGCCGAGCTTGGCACACTCCTGTGGCTGTATTATTCTTTAGTACACTGTGGCAGAAAGGTAGAGAAGAATTGTTGTGGCCAGGGTAAAGCCGACATCAGGAAAGTAGGACGATTTTTTTCCCGCGGGATCTTTTAGCCCTGATCAGTCAGAAGCACAAGCAATATGAAACAGAAGACTGGATTGTTCTGACGCTTAGGCATAGACCGGAAGATTCTTTGATGGGCCAGCTGACATTTGCACTAAAATATGAGGGTATTGATTTAGGAATATTAAAAAAATTGTTTGAGAAAGTAAGTGTAGAAGAAATCACGACCCTGATTGCTGATGAACCGACAGGTCAGTACAGCAGGAAAATATGGTTTTTGTATGAATGGCTGATGGACACCAAGTTGGCCTTACCTGATTTAACAGTTGGCAACTACATTGACCTCGTCGATGAAACGCTTCAATTTGGCGGATCCCGTGAATCGTCCAAACGGCACCGTGTCCGTAACAACCTTCCGGGTGTGAGAGAATTTTGTCCGCTGGTTAGGAGAACGCCTTTGCTTGAAAAGTTTATTCAACTTGACTTATCGGAGCAAATAAAAGCCATTATTGGGAAAATTCATCCGGATGTGATGGCGCGAACGGCCGCTTTCTTATTACTGAAAGATTCAAAGGCGTCTTATGCCATCGAAGGAGAAAGACCACCACAAAACCGGGC
>JAYVEZ010000399.1:0-4034 GCA_043773645.1 Cytophagales bacterium | reverse complement strand
AACAACGTAAAACTCGATATGGGATGGTTTCTCCCCAAAGAGGGTCATGCCTTTTCAGACTATTACCATTCTGCCTTGCGGCGTCCCGTTTATAAGGATTTTGACTTTTTCCTCACGGGCGACAAGACGGTGAGAATGAAAATGAGGTACTACTAGCAGACACGCAACGCGACCATTTCTAATTGAATACCTGAAGACCCACCGTCAGCATCAATGCATTTTTTTTGGGGTTGGCTGCTTCATCGGATGTCTGTAACACCAGAAGCCCGGAGACTCCTGTACTCAAATAAGCATGTTCACCAAACTTGATTCGGCTATAAGCTATGGTTAAGCCGCAGGACCAATAAGAGGAGTTGTCAAAAACACTGTTGTTGTGCCAAAGGGAAGTGGTCACATCCAGGTGGCGGTGCGAATACAACAAACGCAACCTGTTTACCCAATCGTGTTCTGTCGGTTCAATAATCAAGTTACCCAACAAACTCATTTGTTCCAGTGAAAGTTGCTGATTGATGCGAAAGGTTGTGGTCAACAAAAAGACAATGTCAGAACCCCGGTCGGCAACGCTATTGGCCTGCTCAAGAAATGAGCCAACGGACGGGGTTATTGTAAGCTTCGGTGATGGCTTGAAATTCTTGTACACAGTCGCCAACGCAAAATTGTAAAATGTGGTATGATCGTAGAAATCCTGTCCTTTGAAAAAGAGGAATCCCCACTTTTTGCGATCATACGTAAAGTTGATATCGCCGGTTGGGTTTACACTTCCTACGCGGCCACCAAAATTGAAGATGCCTTCGGTGTGCACGCGTGCTGTAAGCCTCCAATGAGATCTCTTTTCTGTTTTTTGCTTGACAGAATCCATCGGCTCAACACGACACGCTGCCAGATAAGAAACCGGAAGAATCAGGAAAATAGATAGAATGGTTCCCTCAATGGTCATTGACTAATTGACTATGATCTTTGCTTGCACAAAGAAAATTCATGCAGGTGCACCCTTCAACCTGCTTCTTGCGGCCCCAAATATTTTTCAAAGATTGCTGAAGCCAATGACAAAAAACAGTTTCAGATTTATTAATTTTGACCAGATCAGTTGGAAGCTGGATGCTGGATACTGGATACCATTCTTTAATATAAGCCGACAATCGCATGAGAACCGAAACAACTACCGACCATCTTTATCAGGAAGTCGCTGAGCGCATTGAGCAGTTAATTGAAAAGCAATCGCTGAAGGTGGGCGATAAACTGTTATCGGTGCGCACGTTGAGCAAGGAGCAAGGCATTAGTTTGAGCACCGCATTCCAGGCCTACTACCACCTCGAGAGCAAGGGCTTGGTAGAAGCACGCCCCCAGTCAGGTTACTATGTAAAATTTTCACCCAGGCACATGTTGGAAGTGCCATTGTGTTGCACGCCCTCTGAGGAAGCAGTGCCGGTGACGATCGACGAGATGATCAGCAGTGTCTACAATGACCTTCGATCGGATAAGCTAATTAATTTTTCTCTTGGAGCGCCGGCGCCCGAACTGCTGCCCGCAGCGAAGCTGAACAAGGCGGTGATGCAGGCATTGCGGGGTGCAAAAGACAGTTGCCTGAACTATGAGCACATCCAGGGAAACGTATTGTTGCGAAAGCAGATTGCACGACAATCGTTCAACTGGGGTGGCACCTTGAGCGAGGATGATGTTGTCGTGACTGCCGGATGCATGGAAGCCCTCTCATTGACACTGAAGGCCATCACCAAGCCAGGTGACGCTGTCGCCATCGAGAGCCCCACATATTTTGGTATTTTTCAGGTCATGGAAAGTTTGGGTTTGAAAGTAGTTGAAATCCCCACGGACCCTACCTCAGGAATTGACCTCGACATACTGGAAAGTGCTATTGTAAAATTCAAAATAAAAGCGTGCCTCTTCGTATGCAACTTCAACAATCCGATGGGAAGCTGTTTACCGGACGAGAAGAAGAAAAAATTGGTGGACCTGCTGACCCGCTGCAACGTACCACTGATTGAAGACGACATATATGGCGAACTGTACTTTGGAAAAACCAGACCCCGTACCTGTAAATCATTTGACAAGAAAGGAATGGTGATTCAATGTGGCTCGTTTTCAAAATCGTTGGCTCCCGGTTATCGGATTGGCTGGGCTGTTCCCGGAAGGTTCAAGGAAAATGTCATTCGCCTAAAGCGGATGAACACGGTGGCTACCAACACCCTGGCGCAGGCTGCCATTGCCAATTTTCTGGAGAACGGGCGCTACGAATTGCACCTTCGGCATTTGCGCAAAGCCCTCCACACCCAGTGCCTTCGCTACATCCAGGCGGTCAATGAATATTTCCCCGAAGGTACCCGTGTGACAAGACCCCAGGGGGGATTTGCCCTTTGGCTTGAACTGGATAAGAAGATTGACACGTATAAGCTCCACAAGCGTGCTCTGAAACATGGAATAGGAATAGCGCCAGGTCAGATCTTCTCTTCACAAGGGCGTTTTGAAAACTGCTTTCGGATGAGTTTTGGAATGCCCTGGTCAGAAAGAGTTGAACATGGGATTCGCACTTTGGGAGAATTGGTAAAACGGTATTAGAGGCTGGATGCTGGATACTGGATGCTGTAGGGAGACGAATTAGCGGTTCCCCTATATATTGCTGACAGGATTTGGCATGGCACATTTTTTTCTGTGACGCAAATACCATCCGGCAAGTGGAATAAACTTTTGCTCCCCGATTTGGGTTGTTATATTTGTTTACTCTAGCAATTACTAAAACCAAAAGATAGAATTATGGCCTTTACACTACCTGCCCTTCCGTATGCGCACAACGCGCTTGAACCGCACATTGACGCCCGCACCATGGAAATCCATCACGGGAAACATCACAATGCCTATGTCACCAACCTCAACAATGCCCTCGCTGGAAAGCCGGAGGAGAATCTCAGCATTGAAGAGATATGCAAGAATATTTCAAAGTACCCGATGCCGGTGAGAAACAATGGCGGTGGCCATTTCAACCACAGCATGTTTTGGACCGTCATGGGGCCGAATGCCGGGGGAGCTCCTGCCGGTGCACTCGCCGATGCCATCAACGCGGCATTTGGAAATTTTGAAGAATTCAAGACCAAGTTTAACACGGCTGCCACCACGCGCTTCGGCTCCGGCTGGGCATGGCTGATCAAAGATGCATCAGGCAAATTGGTGATCTCGTCCACTCCCAACCAGGACAATCCGTTGATGGACATTGCTGAAGTGAAAGGCACACCGATTCTTGGATTGGATGTGTGGGAACATGCCTATTACCTCAATTATCAAAACCGCCGCCCTGATTATTGTACAGCATGGTGGAATGTGGTGAATTGGAAAGAGGTGGCAAGGAGATTTGCTTAACCTGTCATGCACAGAAACAAAAAAGCCCGGGCTATACCGGGCTTTTTTGTTGGGCAAACCGGACCCTATTTTCTCTTGATGATGTAACTTACCCCAGCACGGAAGGCAAATTGCGATGAATTGAAATAGTAGTCACCGATTGCCTCCAGTCGCCAGCTTTCATTCAACGCCTTTGACCATCCTGCTCCCAAGGCCGCTTCGTTGGCCCCAATCAGTCCGCGAAAGCGAACAAATATATTTTCATTGGCATACCACCGGGCGCCCATGACAAATGAATTTTTTTGCTTCGTCCATATTTCTACGCCTGCGCCCACCGCGAAATGCCGTTCTACAAAGTAGTTTGCCTCAAGTCCAATCTGAGCCTTATCAAATAGTTTGTAGTTGTCAGTCTTGATGATGTCCATAGCACCGCTTACCATAAAATCGTGGGTGCTCTGGGCACGTACGGTTTGAACGAAGCATGCCAGGAAAAGCAGGACTACTATGTGTTTCATAGAATGTTGGTCTGTTTTGAAGAGCTTAAAGTTAAAAGCTTAAAGCATAAAGTGGGCCATTCCTCTTCTTACTTTCAGCTTTTTGCTTTAACTCTTTTTCTCCTCAATCATTTTCTTCAGCGCCAAAAACTCATCCCTCAGCCGGGCGGCCTCCATAAACTCAAGCTCTTT
>JAYVEZ010000398.1:0-8842 GCA_043773645.1 Cytophagales bacterium | reverse complement strand
CTGTCAAGGGCTCAAAAGAAGACACAGCCAAGTTGGTGGATAACCTGAAACTGGTGAGCCACCTGGCCAACGTAGGCGATGCAAAGACCCTGATCATTCAACCTTCGGCAACCACACATCAGCAGCTAACCGACGAAGAGCAACTTGCTTCCGGCGTACTGCCCACTTTATTAAGGGTTTCGGTTGGCATCGAACACATTGATGACATCAAAGCCGACTTTCAACAAGCGTTTGATAAAGTGTTCGCGAAACAACTTGTTGAAAATTAGAAAGTCATTTGCTTGGGAAGAAACAGAATGAAGTCATGAAGAACGATCATATATTTCACCACAATCAGGAATTTGAGTTGGAGGCAGGAGGAACTCTTCCTGGCTTTCAACTCAAATACACAACCCTGGGGCAACTGAATCATGACCGCTCCAATGTTGTGTGGGTCATCCATGCGCTTACGGGCAATTCGGATGTCACCTCATGGTGGCCCGGATTGTTTGAGTCGGGAGGACCCTTTGATCCGAAATCCTATTTCATCATCTGTGCCAACACACTCGGAGGTTGTTACGGGTCCACCGGAGCCTTGTCATTGAACCCGGTTACCCGGAAACCTTTCTTTCATGATTTTCCGTTGCTCACCAACCGTGATATTGTAAAATCTTTTGATCTTCTCCGATGCTCACTTGGACTCGGGAAAGTCCATACGGTCATCGGCAGTTCGTTGGGAGGCCAGCAAGCGCTGGAGTGGTCTATTCAGGAACCCAAAGTATTCAATCACCTGATCCTGATAGCCACCAATGCGAAGCATTCTCCCTGGGGGATTGCTTTCAATGAAGCCCAGCGATTGGCCATTGAAGCAGATTCAACGTGGAAAGAAAACGATGAACGCGCTGGAACCGAAGGCCTTAAAGCGGCCCGTGCGATTGCCATGCTTTCATACCGGAGTATTGAAGGATTTGAAGAGCGCCAAAGTGAAAAAACGGCTGAGAAGATTGACGATTTCCGTGCGGCATCCTACCAACGTTATCAGGGTCACAAGCTCGCAGCTCGATTCAATGCATTCACCTATTGGACTCTTTCCAAGGCAATGGACAGCCATAACATTGGGAGATCACGCGCGGGCATCGGGGCGGCATTGAAGCAAGTGCAGGCCAAAACCCTGGTGGTAGGAATTGAGACGGACCTGCTTTTTCCTGTAGCGGAGCAAAGATTGCTGGCATCCGGCATTTCAAAGGCAACATTGGAAATCATTCATTCTTTGTACGGTCATGATGGGTTTCTCGTAGAGTTTGACCAGCTCAAAGTAATCGTAGCAAAATTTTATCAGCACAAACAATCAAGTATTTTAGTATGAGAAAAAATTTGAAATTGGGATTATTCGGATTTGGATGTGTGGGTCAGGGCCTCTACCATGTACTGCACGAAACAAAAGGAGTCAAGGCGGAGATCAAAAGAATCTGCGTTAAAACAAAGAACAAACCCCGTCCATTGGGCGAGGATATTTTCACTTTCTCCAAAGAAGATATTCTTCAGGACCCGGACATCGACGTGGTGGTGGAATTGATCGACGATGCAGGCGCAGCGTTTGAAATTGTTAAGGCAGCATTGAAGAGTGGCAAGGCGGTGGTAACAGCAAACAAGCGCATGCTCGCCGAACACCTGCAGGAGATCCATGACCTTCAGCAGCAATGCGGCAAGCCTGTTCTCTACGAAGGATCCGTATGTGGCAGTATCCCCATCATCCGAAACCTGGAGGAATATTATGACAATGACCTAATCAAAAGTGTTGAAGGAATTTTCAATGGTTCGACCAACTATATCCTCACGAAAGTATTTGAAGAAAAGAGAAGTTATGATGAGGCATTGAAACAGGCACAGGAGTTGGGGTTTGCTGAAAGCGATCCTGCACTGGATGTGAAAGCCTTTGATCCTAAGTTTAAACTCACGATTTTGATTGCTCATGCGTTTGGTGTTTTTGTAAGGCCGGAGGAGATTATCAATTTCGGTATCGACCGCATTTCAAAAGCCGATCTGATTTATGCAAAGGACCATGACCTCACCATCAAGTTGGTGGCACGCGCTTTTAAATCCGGAAACATGATTTATGGCCTGGTGGCACCTCAGTTTATTGAGAGCCATCATCCGTTGCATGCGGTGAGAAATGAATTTAATGCGGTGAGTGTGGAGGGCGCATTTGCCGAAAAGCAACTTTTTGTAGGCAAAGGTGCGGGAAGTTACCCCACCGGTTCAGCCGTTCTTTCCGATATATCTGCATTGACCTATGATTATCGATATGAGTACAAAAAGCTACACCAGGAGAACCAGTTGATTTTTACCAACGAAGCTACTGCGGAGGTGGTCGTGAGTTTTGCCCTGCCAGGAAGGGTGTCGGTTTCTGATTTCGAAAAATTCTCCGGAGGCTTTCAGGGAAGTGGTCAGCAAAGCATGCGGGGAATTGTGAAGCTTGAAAAAATACGGGAATGGTCGCAGCAGGAAGGAATTAACGTCGTTCTGGCTCCTGGAGCGCAGGTGAATCTCTTAGCGCTTGTTGAAAAGGGTGCGCTTGCCTATGCCTGAAAAGTTGAACAAAACTCCAATGAGGGAAGCTTGGCTGGTTTCCTTTGGTAACATGATTGGTTGAGGGAATTTTTTGATGGGTGGACCCGTGTTTTGTGGACAGGGTGAATATATTTGTGGTCTAATTCGTTAGAACCATGCTTCCCATCATTTCTACGTCCATCATCGCTTTTACCCTGGTCATTCTCGTACTGGTATTTTTGCTCCTGTTGGCACAAAAACAACTCGTTCAGTCGGGCCCTGTGAAAATTACCATCAATGGAGAAAAGACAGTCACCGTTTCTGCCGGCAGTTCGTTGCTATCGACCTTGGCGAATGAAAAAATATTTCTTCCTTCCGCTTGTGGTGGCGGTGGTACATGCGCGATGTGTAAGTGTGTCGTGGAAAGTGGTGGTGGGGATGTGCTGCCAACCGAAGTGGGTCACCTGAGCCGCCAGGAGCAAAAGGAACATGTGCGTCTGGGATGTCAGGTAAAAGTGAAACAGGATCTGAACATCAGAATACCCGAAGAAATTTTTGGCATCAAGAAGTGGGAATGTGAAGTTGCCTCGAATTACAATGTGTCTACTTTCATCAAAGAGTTTGTGATGAAACTTCCACCCGGTGAAACACTCAAGTTTGAAGCTGGCGGGTATATTCAAATTGATGTACCACCCGTGAAAGTGGACTTCAAAACCATGGACATTACACCGCATCCTGATTTGGGTCACAAACCGGACGTATTCAAGAGTGATTGGGATAAGTTCAAGCTGTGGGACCTGAAAATGAAAAATGAGGAACCCATTTTCCGAGCATACTCGATGGCCAATCATCCGGCAGAAGGAAATATTGTCATGTTGAATATTCGTGTCGCTACTCCACCCTGGGATCGTCAAAATAACAAATGGATGGATGTGAATCCTGGCATTTGTTCCTCCTATGTCTTCTCGCGCAAACCTGGAGATAAAGTAACCATCTCCGGTCCTTACGGTGAGTTTCACATCAATAAGACTCAGCGTGAAATGATTTACGTAGGAGGAGGCGCCGGCATGGCTCCACTGCGTGCACAAATCTTTCACTTGTTTCATACGGAAAAAACCAAGCGAAAGGTATCTTATTGGTACGGTGGCCGCTCGAAGAAGGAATTATTTTATACAGAACATTTTCGCAGCATCGAAAAAGACTTTCCGAATTTCAAATTCCACATCGGGCTCTCGGAGCCATTGCCGGATGACAATTGGAAAGTCAGCAAAAGCCTGGACGACAAGGAGTCGGATGGCTATGTGGGATTTATTCACAAGTGTCTGTACGATAATTATCTCAAAGATCATCCGTCACCCGAGGATGTTGAATATTACCTGTGCGGTCCACCCATGATGAATGCTGCTGTGCTCAAGATGCTCGATGAAATGGGCATCCCGAAAGAAAATGTGCGCTTCGACGACTTTGGCGGATAGCACTGAAAACCAAACCCTCAAAGCCTTCCGGGACCCAATTCCGGAAGGCTTTTTGTTTGCCCGAAATCCGATCAATTGTGGATCGGTGCGGCCCATTTCAACACCTTTACTAACTTAGCAACCGAAGTTCAGCACCAGACCCCTTCAACGACTCCATGGATCTCACCTTGTTTTTTTCGCCTGTGGATGAATCTGTTTATTCCTTCATCACCTCACCCTCCTCCTTTCTGAAGAATATCAGGATTTATGGTGAGAAAATGCCGGAATACAAGGGGAGTCACGTCGCCATCATCGGCGTAAACGAAACGCGTGGAGCGGGTCATCATCCTGGACAGTTGAATGCACCGGATGAGGTAAGAAAAAAACTTTACCAATTAAAAAAGGGAACTGGCGGTTACCGCATCATCGACCTCGGCAACCTCAACCCGGGTATCGACCTCGAAGAATCCTATGTGCGACTCAGTGAAGTGTGCAGAATATTGCTGGAAAGCAATGTCCTGCCCATCATTATTGGAGGTGCCCACGACCTGGACTATGGACAATACTGGGCCTATGAAAGGTTTGAAAAGCTGGTCAGTCTGCTTAACATCGATGCATTTCTTGACCTTGAGGACAAGCATGGCATGGCACCTGATCGCAGGCACATCCACAAGATCCTGCTCCACGAACCGAACTATTTGTTGAGCTATACCCACCTGGCCTACCAAAGCTATCTCATCGATCCGTCCTCCATCGGTGTGCTGGAGAAGCTATATTTTGAAGCGTTTCGTGTGGGGCAGATGCGCACTAACCTGGCAGAAATGGAACCAGCCATCAGGCAGGCCGACCTCCTTACATTTGATATTACTGCCATTCGATCGGCCGATGCCCCCGGAAGTGACAGGGCTCAGCCTTTTGGTCTCAGTGGTGAGGATGCTTGCCAGATCTGCTGGTATGCGGGCATGAATGAAAAATTAAGCTCTGTGGGATTTTATGGTTACAGCCCGGACCTCGACGATGGGCACAAGAAGACAGCTTCGGTACTGGCCACGATGGTATGGTATTTTATTGAAGGCTATTACCATCGCAAAAACGAACAGGACTTTCGCAGCAATGACTTTACGAAATTTACTGTATCCATGCCTGTGGAACCTGAGACGCTGATTTTCTACAAGAGTAAATTCACAGAGAGATGGTGGATGGAAATTCCGAAGCCCGGAAATGCGACCTATGCGCGAAACAGTATTGTTCCATGTAGCTACAGCGATTACATGACGGCCACCCAGGGCGATGTACCCGATCGCTATATTGCTGCCTTGTCCAAAGTGTAAGTTTATCCCAATTCCGCAATGACAGTCCTGCCGCCTTGTGTAACATCGCCGATGGAGACTTTGACCACGGCATTCAGCGGGAGAAAGATATCGACGCGGGAGCCGAACTTGATGAATCCAAACTCCTGGCCTTGTTCCAGGCTAATTCCTTCCTTGACGTAACACTTGATTCTCCGGGCGAGGGCGCCTGCAATCTGACGAAATAACACTTCCGTCCCATTTTTCATTTTGGCAACGACCGTTGTTCTTTCATTTTCGGTGCTCGATTTCGGGTGCCAGGCGACGAGGTATTTTCCCGGGTGGTATTTGAAATAGATTATGGATCCTCCCACCGGCATGCGATTGACATGTACATTGATCGGCGACATGAATATTGAGATCTGTTTCCTTTTGGATTTGAAATACTCGGTTTCTTCTGTTTCTTCAATCACCACCACCTTGCCGTCAGCCGGGGCCAGCACATACTTTTCATTTTTGGAAACGGTGAATAAGGGGTTGCGAAAGAATTGAAGGATGATGAGATAAAAAATCAGACTGCCTCCAATGGCAATGTTTTGAACTGTCTTCGCCTCGGGCAGAAAATAGGCCACAGCCCAATTGAGTACAAAGAAAATGACAAGTAAAACAAACAGCAGTGTTCTTCCTTCTTTGTGGATGGTCATGATGAAAATTGAAGTTCCAAAATTACAGATCCAGTATCCGCAATTCGTAATTTTTAGTTCGTAATTGTCAATATCCTCCCCGGAACTTGTACGTCTTCGCCACTTTGTCAATTGCCACCATGTAGGCGGCGATCCGCATGGACACTTTGTATTCCGTGGCCACCCGATAGACGTTGTCAAAGGCATCTTTCATAATCCGGTCACTCCGGCGGTTTACACGTTCGGCGGTCCACTTATAGCCCAACCTGTTTTGTACCCATTCGAAATACGATACCGTTACACCTCCTGCATTGGCCAAGATATCCGGCACCACGCTAATGCCCTTTTCATAAATGATACTGTCTGCTTTGGATGAGGTTGGACCGTTAGCACCTTCCACAATCAACTTGGCTTGAATTTTAGAAGCGTTGCTCACCGTAATCACGTCTTCTGTCGCGGCGGGCACCAACAAATCGACTGGCAAGGTCAGGATTTCCTGCCCGTCAATCTTTTGTGCTTCTGCATAACCGTCCAGGGAGCCTTTATTTCCGTCGCGATAATGCACGGCCTTATTGATGTCAATTCCTTTTTCATTATAATATGCACCTGCCAGGTCACTGATGGCGATAACTTTCAAACCACGTTCCTCCAGCAACCGGGCCGCCCACATGCCCACATTGCCAAAGCCTTGCACCGCACACGTTGCATTGTAGGGATTGATCTTCAGCTTGCCCATTGCGGCAAGGGATGCGACCATAACACCACGGCCCGTAGCCTCTGTTCTGCCAAGCGATCCGCCCAACACGATTGGTTTTCCAGTTACAACGGCGTTCACGGTCATGCCTTGGGTGCGGGAATATTCGTCCATCAGCCATGCCATCTCGCGTGGGCCTGTTCCCATGTCAGGAGCAGGGATGTCCTTATCGGCACCGAAGATGTCGATCATCGATAGGGTGTAGGAGCGCATCAGCCGTTCAATTTCTCCAGCCGACATTTCGCGTGGGTTACAATTCACTCCGCCCTTGGCTCCCCCGTAGGGGATGTCTACCACAGCGCACTTCCATGTCATCCAGGCAGCGAGCGCCTTCACTTCATCCAGGTTCACATGGGGGTCAAAACGAATACCACCTTTTGAAGGACCCAGGATTGTCGAATGAATGACGCGGTAGCCTTCGAATACGCGAATGCTGCCATCGTCCATCGTCACGGGGAGCGATACGATCACTTGCTTGGCCGGAACTTTCAACACATTATAGATTTGTTCCTCCAGGCCCAGTATCTGGGAAGCGGTCTGGAAGCGCGACATCATCGCCTCAAAAGGATTCTCCTTGTCCATTAAAGGAGCGGGTTCGATATAAGCCATTTTTATCAATATTTAGAAGTACGATTTTCCATTTCAGGCGAAAGTGACGATTCTCCGGGTAGGCCCGGAATCCAATCCGAAAACGGTTGCAAAGATATATAAATTAGTCGTTTCGGGGGTGAAACCAACGAAAGGTTATGGTTCAGAAGATGGTTCAGAATATTCTTCAGGATATCCACGCGCTTTCAGTATTTTATACAAGAAAGTATGGAGGCGGCACAAGCAAATTCGGCCAAATCAATGGATCGAATGTCAGGCAGGATTCAGAAAATTTCAAGAAAGGCAACGATAAATGGAGCAGCGATTAATAGTCCATCAAATCGATCGAGAAAACCACCATGCCCCGGCAGGCTGGTGCCGGAGTCCTTTATTTCAATGCTTCGCTTGAGGAGTGATTCAATGAGATCACCGTAGATACCGCCGACAATGATGATGCCTGTAACCGATAGCCATTGCCACAAAGCCAGTGTGTGGAAAAAGTTATTCATCAGAAACGCAAAGCCTACCGCCAGCAAGGCGCCACCCACGGCTCCTTCCCAGGATTTTTTTGGTGAAATGCGTTCAAAGAGTTTTCGTTTTCCGAAAAGGGTGCCGGCAATGTAGGCCCCGGTATCACTTGCCCATAGAATGAACAAGCATCCAAAGATGACTTCAAAGTTGTATGCGCCATTCTCAAAGGCAGCAATGTTCAACAACGTATAGGGGATTGCTACATAAAAAATTCCGAGAAAAGTATAGGCTATGTTGGTGAATGGTTTCCGTTCGAATTTCTTGTAAAGCTTGATCATGTACACGCACGACACCAATGGGAAAATCAAAAAGTAATAGCGATAGGAAATGTCTTTGTGTTCGATCAGAAAGGAGAGCGTGAAAATGGCCATGCCACAAAGGGTGCCGAAAGTTTTCTGAACCACCATGCCATCCAGCCCGGCAAGCGCATAAAATTCGCGAAGGGTGAGAAAGCAAATAAGAAAGAATATGGCGAAGTAAGTCCATTCACTGTATACCACACTGGTGATGATGACGGCAGCACCGAACATCGCGGTGATGATCCGTTGGGCCAGGTTGCTGTAACTCTTAAGCAAGGTCACGGGATGGGGTTGATCGTGAATGAAAGTAATTCTTAATGTAAACGAGCAAAAGTAAGGTAAGGACAATTGCAGTAATAACCACCGGCAGTGGTGCGCTCTCCGTGCTCTCAACATCAAAACTCAAGACGCCTTTCTGGAAAAGATACAATCCCACAATCTGTAATCCGTTGTTGAAGAAATGGGCGAGGATAGGAATCCATAGATTGCCTGACCAGTAGTACAGGTATCCAAGGAAGGCTCCAATCAAAGCGCGGGGAACGAAACCAAAGAATTGCAAATGAAAGGCACTGAAAAGAATCGACGTAAGCCAAATGGCCACATGGGGATTGCGAACGGCACGTTGAAATTCAGTCTGGATCAAGCCACGGAAAACCAATTCCTCTCCGATAGCGGGCAAGATGGCCACCACAATGAATACAAAAACAAAGGCCAG
>JAYVEZ010000397.1:0-7449 GCA_043773645.1 Cytophagales bacterium | reverse complement strand
TTGTCACTCAAAATCATTCTCCCATGTCCAAAGGTTTTTACAGCATCCCCCACCCAAAAAACGAACCCGTTCTCTCCTATGCTCCGGGTTCAAAAGAACGTGCCGCATTGAAGAAAGCACTTGAAGAAGCGCGCAGTACTGTCCTGGATATTCCGATGTACATCGGCGGGGAAGAAGTCCGGTCGGGAAAAAAGAAGCCCATCACTCCTCCCCACGATCATCAACACCTCCTTGGCCACTTTCACGAGGGTGATAAGGGACACATCGAACAAGCCATTACCGCTGCCCTCAACGCAAAAGAATTGTGGGCCAACCTCGGCTGGGAGCAACGCGCCAGCATCTTCCTGAAGGCTGCGGATTTGCTCGCCGGTCCTTACCGTTACAAGATGAATGCCGCCACCATGCTCGGGCAATCGAAGAATGCATACCAGGCTGAGATTGACTCTGCCTGCGAACTGATTGACTTCCTCCGGTTCAACGTTTATTTCATGGGAGAGATTTACCGCGATCAACCAGAGTCTGGTCCAGGCGTTTGGAACCGAATCGAATATCGACCGCTGGAGGGATTTACATTTGCACTCACGCCGTTCAATTTCACTGCGATCGGCGGCAACCTGCCCACGAGCATGGCGATGATGGGCAATACGGTGGTGTGGAAACCAGCCAATACACAGATTTATTCTGCCAACGTGATCATGCAAATCCTCAGAGAAGCTGGCCTTCCCGATGGGGTGATCAATCTTGTCTACGTCAGCGGACCCAACGCAGGTGAAGTAATTTTCAATCACCGCGACTTTGCCGGTATACAGTTTACCGGAAGTACTGGCGTATTCCAGGGCATGTGGAAGACGATTGGTGAAAACATCAGTAAATACAAATCCTATCCACGCATTGTGGGAGAAACGGGTGGAAAAGATTTTATCATCGCCCACAAGAGTGCCCATCCAAAGGAAGTATCAACGGCCATCGCCCGCGGAGCATTTGAGTTCCAGGGGCAAAAATGTTCAGCGGCTTCAAGGGCTTACGTCCCGTCTAACCTATGGGACGATGTGAAGAAATATTTAGTTGAGGATCTGAAGAGTTTCAAAATGGGAGGCCCTGAAGATTTCGGAAACTTCATCAATGCAGTGATTGACGAAAAGGGATTCACATCGATAACGAATTACATTGAGCAGGCCCGCAAAAACCCGATGAACGAAATCATCGCCGGTGGGAAATATGATAAAACAAAGGGCTATTTTATTGAGCCTACCGTGATCCTAACCAAAGATCCTTCATCCATCACCATGTGCGAAGAGATATTCGGGCCGGTGATTACGATCTATGTGTACCATGAGGAAAACTTTGAGCAGACCCTTGAATTGGTAGACCAGACTTCACCGTATGCGTTGACAGGATCTATTCTTGCAACGAATCGCTATGCCATTGAGATGGCTACAAAGAAACTAGTCAACTCCGCCGGTAATTTCTATATCAATGACAAACCCACCGGAGCCGTAGTGGGTCAGCAACCTTTCGGAGGCGCGAGGGGTTCAGGCACGAATGACAAGGCCGGCGCAAAAGCTAATTTGATGCGGTGGGTATCGATGAGGACCATTAAAGAAACTTTCGTGACGCCAGTGGATTATCGATATCCATTTTTGGATAAGGATTGATGTGGATAAAATCTTGTGAGAATCTGTGAAATCTGTGGCTAGTCTGCGGCCGCAATGCCAAATAAATTGTAATTGTGGATTGGAGATTTATGAACTGGCCACAGATTTTCACAGATGAAATACATTAAAGGATTGAAATTCTGGTCAGCGCTGGAGCCCAACTTCAACACATAAACACCTCAACACGTAAACACCTTTAGCCACAGATTGCACAGATTTTCACAGATTAAAGACATTAAAAGGATTGAAATCCTGGTCAGCGCTGGAGCCCAACTTCAACACGTAAACACTTCAACACGTAAACGCCTTTAATACACTAATTCACGTCGATCTTATTTTCGCCAGGCCTAAGATCAATCACTTTTTGTTCCCACTCCAGTCTTCCTGTAATGCCAGGAGGCAACGTAACGGTACCCGTAAGTTGTTTTCCCTTTTTCTCAAAAGACACTTCCAGTTTCCCTGCCCAATGGGCCATGCTGCCACTTACTTTGTCGAGCTTCTGAAGTTGAGGCCTGATCACTACTTTTTTGAAACCGGGTATCTGAGGCTGGATGCCTGCGAAGGTTGCCAGCATTTCAAAATCAGGACTTGCACTCCACGCATGGCATTCACTGCGGGCAACTCCTTCAGGAAATGTAGTCAATCCAAGTTTTAGCAAGTCCTTCCACTTGGAAAGCAAATCGTAGTATAAATCGCCAGCACCCGCCTGGTTCATGGCCCGGGCCAGGTAAAAGTCAAAGTAAAGGGTGGTTTGCGTTATGCCTTTATTTGAAACGATGCGCCCCAATAAATCCGCCTGCTCCTCACGGGGAACCAGTCCGCACAACACCGCGAGAATATTACTGTGGCTGCTGAATGAGTTTTTGTCGGGTGTGTCGGCAAAGAGGTCAGCGTTTGCATCCCAGCATTGCTTCTTCACACTTTCTTTCAATTGCTGACTCAGAAGAATGTATTGCTCAGCCCGTTCATTGTCACCGAAGTATGAAAACATTTCCGCAGCACGGCTAAGGGTGTAGGCATAGAACAATGAATTCGTCGTCAGTCTTTTGTAAAGACTCCCATCGATTACTTTAGAAGTATTGTAGCTGTGGTCCAGAAAATCCCAATAAGGCTGTTGTTGCATCATCTTGTCGGGGGTGACATATCGGGTAAAGTGATCCAACACCCTGGCGATGCCTGGCAAAAATGATTTTACAAATTCAGGATCATTGCGGTACATCAGATAGTCATTTACCATCAACACCCAGACCAGAGAAAAATTTGGAATGAACTGTTTCAGCGAAGAAGGATAGCGGCTGTTGGTCAGCCCATCATATTCAAGAGACCATTCAAATTGAGAAATGGCGTTCCGCGCAAGTCGGTCATCGCCTGAAACATAGTATGATACGAGGGCCTGGATGCGGGTATCGCCAATATACTGGAGACGCTCCCAATAGGGACAATCCATGTAAGTCTCATAGGCACACAGGCGTGCGGTATGCCAACCGACATCAAAGACCTTGGATAGCGCTGGGTCATTTGATGCAAAGGATGCTCCCTTTTCAAAAGGGTATCCGGTGAACCAACTCCCTGCTTTTTCCAGGATGAGCGGCTCCTGCCCCGTGGTGATGTCCAGTTGGACATAACGAAACGCCCGGTAAGACAAGGTGGTGTAGGTTCTTTTGTCCCCACCCTCAGGATAAACAAGATCATACACACCATGGATCGACTTTCCGTTGATGGAATCGCGGTGGCCGATGTTATTCATATCATTGAACATGGCCTCAGCATAGGTTATCTTCATCTCGGCACCTTTTCCCTTGGAGAGAATCCATTCGGGAAATGCGGTGGTGAGCTGACCCTGGTCAAGTAATATGGTGACTTGGTGATTTGGCGATATTGTTATAGGGGAACCAAGACCGTGAGTGTTCAACTTCAATCCAGTGGATCTCCGGATGGCAGCAAAGCTTTGGTACCTTCTTTCCATGAGCGGAATGCTGCGGGGCATCATGTCCCATTGAGGATCACCGGACGGCGCTGTTTGAAACGGTTTCCCTGATTCAAGCACGGCAGGAGACTTCCATTGGCTATCGCTGTAGTTGAGCTGCTCCCAGCCCCAGGGCACCTTGCCGCCATCTACTTTGTCCATTGGACCAGCGGCATAATACTGATAGAAAAGATTGGGATCACCCGGTCCAAAGTGAATGGGTGTAACACCAAGGTTCTCGAATACCTTCCACCGCTTATCAGTGTTGACGACAGATGATACCTGGTCGTCACCTTGCACGATGAGTGCGAGGCGCTTGCCCATCATGTACACCGCCGCTTCGTCGCCCTGGTTCCAAACCTCTACAGCAATCACGTTGTTGCCCGGCAGCAGCAAGTCTGCAATGTCCAGGGATTCAAACCTCCAGTGGCGCAGGTCACTCAGTTGAGGGCCGTCGTTGGTGAATTTCCCATTGATGTAAAGTTTGTATCGGTTGTCGGCGGACAGGTGGATAATAAAATGGTGAGGCTTTTCGGCCAGCGTGAATGATTTGCGGAAATGAAAGACGCCGGTTCTGGCTTCGCCGGTAATCCAGTGGGCATCCCAGGGTTGGGTGGTCCAGCGGGCAGAGGGCGTTACGAGTGTTTGGGCACTGGAGTCGATGGCGAATATCAGACCAAGAATAAAAGAACAGAGTGGATATCTCATTGAGAAAGTTAGAGAAATCCTTCAATTCCAGAAAGAATCATGTGCCTAAAAGGAATCTGGAAATGATCATGTTTTCCAGTCCCGTTAGTGACGACCTGTTTGTAGTCACGTCGTATAACGCATAAACCAAAGCTCCATACGAGCGACCTGTTGTATGCCCAATACCTATTCCCAAATCTACATTCAAATCGTATTTGCTGTCCAAGGCCGCCAAAATCTTATACCAAAGCGTCACCGTGAAGAACTACACAAGTACATCACCGGAATTGTGCAAAAGAGAGAACATAAAATGTTGTCTGTTTTCTGCATGCCAGACCATTTCCATTTTTTGGCGGGCATTGAACCTTCCCTGGCCATTTCAGATCTGGTACGTGATGTGAAATCGGGTTCATCAAATTTTATCAATGATCGCAATTGGATGCCAGGTAAGTTTAATTGGCAAGAGGGTTATGGCGCCTTCTCCTACTCACGGAGTCAAATTGATGCTGTGATTAAATACATTCTTAATCAAGAAGACCATCACAAGAAGCAATCTTTTCGGGAAGAATACATTGGACTCTTGAAAGAGTTTGAGATCGAGTATGATGAAAAATATTTATTTGAGTGGATTGAATAAGAGTAACAGGTCGCTCCTACGGAGCTATGGATTGTCTATTAATATTTCTTTCAACAAACAGTTTGACTCCTACGGAGCCTAATCCAGGGCGACCTTGCATTAGGTACACGTTTATTCGAAAGTTGGGTACAAGCCCCGGAGGGGCGACCTGTTTGTAGAAAATCACGTTACGCGAATGAACCCGAAGCTCCGTAGGAGCGACCTGTTTGTAGCTCAGCCACACATCCAAACATCGCGTAGCCCCATCGGGGCGGCCTGTTTGTAGGAAATCACGTTAAGCGAATGTACCGAAGCTCCGTTGGAGCGACCTGTATATAGCTCAACCCCTCACCCGAACATCGAGAAGCCCCGTTAGGGGCGGCCTGTTTGCAGCAAATAGGTAAACGAATGTACCGAAGCTCCGTAGGAGCGACCTGTATATAGCTCAACCCCTCACCCGAACATCGAGAAGCCCCGTTAGGGGCGGCCTGTTTGTAGCAAATAGGTAAGCGAATGTACCGAAGCTCCGTAGGAGCGACCTGTTGCAGGTCACTCAATCCGCTAAATAATTTCAACTATTGCAAGAGTTCACTCTTATCAACGGTTATCTTCGTCCATTCGATCGTACGGAAATACATCAGTCTTTTATAGTCCCGGCTTGTTGTAAGCACAAGTTTGTTGTTTACAATTTTCATATGCTCGAAGGAAGTCAAGGATGAAAAGTTGGTTTCACCGATCAGGCGTCTGGCTTTGACTTCACCGGTCGCTGGATCTAAACGAATTACGAAGCCGAGGCCAAATTTCCCATACAAGTTACTTACACCACCGCAAAGGTAAATATCATCTTCATCCACAGCCACATCATTCAGCGACAAATCATCGGCCTGCACATCAATATCCTTTCTATAGTTGACTGTACCTGTGCGGATGTCGATGGCGGTTACGCGAATCGTAGAATTTCGGTTGTTGGAAATCCGGTAGAATGCCAGAACTGTTTTATGTGCTGAATCCAATCGAAGGAAAATGCGGCTTGAATCAGGGGAATAGCGATCAACCTTTTTGAAAATATTGGTGGACCATTTCTGGTGAAGGTCCTTGTTTGAATGGCAGGAAACGAACACTTCAGACACCTCACCGAGGGGGGCGAGAAACTGAATTGCCAATTGCAAGGAATCATGGGACACCCACTGGCCCAAGGCATAAGGTGATTTTTGTGAAGGTCCCTCCTGGAGATGTTTAAGATGTGAATGATCGAATGTGTTGGCCCCTCCATTTTCTTTTATTTCAGTGGTTTGCACACGACTTACCAACGACACATAATCAGGTCTTGGGTCATAGAAGTTAGCATTCCCGTTCAGCACTTGATAATAAATATTGTGTATTCCCAAGGAAGAGATGATGGGGTATATTCCATAATAGATTATTGTAACCAGGATCACTTTGGGGGCCATGACCCACCACTTTGGCCTGAACACATTCATGGCAGCATAGGTCAGGTAAATGCCATGTGTCAGTATTCCGGTAATTGAATCACCGCTGTTGAGGACGCCTCCTCCTAAGATGATCATTCGCATGGACTGAACGATGAAGACCAAAAAGACAGATTGTCCGGTCAGGTACAATGCAATGGTAAAGAGTGATTTGCGATTGTTATAAAAGGCAACCAAAATCCCAATGTAGAAAGCAAAAGCACCCAACAGCAATCGCTTGAGTGGCTGGGTATTTTCATAGAAATGGAGGTTTCCATTTGTCAGGTTCAGGACGCGCTCAGGCATGGCCCACAGCAGATGGTTTTCGGTTGGGTCCCCCAGCAGGTGTATAACCGTCCAGAACATAAGGCTACTGATGGTCACTACGTATGTCGCGTAATGCCACGGCTTCATATAACGACCTGGGTTGTCGATTACTTCTTTTGGATTGACAAAAAGAGTAACGAAAGTCTTCGCCAGACTGCGGTCTATGTCGAATATGTCGTGGATAATTTCCTTGAATTTCACGGGCAGATCAAATTAGAAAAAAGTTTAGGGTGCGAATGGCCATCGCATGTGAGGTAAATCTTTCATGATATTCAAGAGGACTTTCTTTCTTGCTTTTCCGGTTGGGCATCCTCAGGTTATTCAGGTCCGTTGGAAGGTACTTTTTTGTCGTGAGTGGGCCAAAAAAAGACCCTGACACTTCATTTTGAGAAAATAGGATGCGGGGTTTGGCATTTTCAATTGAGCTTAATGTGGCACTCCGAACTTCTTAGGTTGATTTAGGTCAATCCAGGCAATTGCCAGCTATTGGCCTGTATTCCTGAAATCTTAGGTCCACTTTTGGAGTTTTTGTCGACATTCTATTAATATTGCACTCCCAAAATCAAGGAGAAAGCTTAATTTTGTGGCAAATCCAGTACACAATCTTCCTTAGCTCAGCTGGTTAGAGCATCTGACTGTTAATCAGAGGGTCCTTGGTTCAAGTCCAAGAGGGAGAGCCCAAGTAGACAAGCCACCCGAAACGGTGGCTTTTTTTATTATCTATTGTCA
>JAYVEZ010000396.1:0-2183 GCA_043773645.1 Cytophagales bacterium | reverse complement strand
CGGAGCACAGAATAGAATTCAATATCCTCGTGGACCTTGCTTCGTTTGCGTATTCCCGCTGTATCGATGAGGATAAAGTCATTGCCAAACATTTTATACCGGGAGTGGATGGCATCGCGTGTGGTGCCTGCTTCTTCGGTGACGATGCTGCGCTCGGTACCGAGCAATACATTGAGGAAGGATGACTTGCCTACATTGGGTCTGCCGAGAATCGCAATTTTAGGAATGCCGGCATTTGGATCTTCCACATCTTCTACAGGGAAGACCTTCACAAGATCGTCGAGCAGTTCGCCGGTACCACCGCCATTTTCTGCTGAAATAGGATACACTTCTCCCATGCCCAGTCCATAAAACTCACTGGCAAGGGATGACTTGTCAGGTGTATCTGCCTTGTTGGCAACTACAAAGACGGGCTTCTTTGATTTGCGAATGATGTTGGCGAATTCCTTGTCGTATCCTGTGAGTCCGTCCCGGCAGTCCACCATAAAGAGCACAGCAGTGGATTCCTCAATGGCCAATTCCACCTGCCTGCGTATTTGTTTTTCAAATTTATCATCGGAGCCGGTGACATATCCTCCCGTATCGATCACAGTAAAGAACTTCCCTGTCCATTGAGCATATCCATAATGGCGGTCGCGGGTCACCCCGGGCATATCGTCCATGATGGCCACACGGCTTTCGATCAACCGGTTGAAAAACGTTGATTTACCCACGTTGGGACGACCGACGATCGCTATAATATTTGACATACTTGATTAAAAGTTTGCAAAGGTACGCAAACTGGTTCCGTGTTCCGAGTTCCGGGTTGCTATAACTCGTAACACGGAACCCTGAACTATTCCAGATATCCGAAGGATCGAAGTTTGTCTTTCTGCTTCCTCCAATCCGAAGCAACCTTAACGCGTGTTTCCAGGAATACTTTCTTTCCAAAAAATGCCTCCATGTCCATGCGAGCTTCGGTGCCGACTTTTTTGAGGGAACTGCCTGCCTTGCCAATGAGAATACCTTTTTGCGACTCGCGCTCCACGAAGATGGTGGCGCGCACACGCAAGATGGTTTCTTCGTCTTTGAAATCTTCGATGCCAACTTCGGTACTGTAAGGAACCTCCTGGCTGTAATTCATGAAGATTTTCTCGCGGATGATTTCAGAGGCAAAAAATCTTTCACTGCGGTTGGTGAGTTCGTCTTTGGGGAAATAGGCCGGATGCTCGGGAAGCAACTGAAGGAGTGACGGAAATATTTTATCTACGTTCTCGCCGGTGAGTGCAGAAACCGGAATGATCTGTTGCGCGGGCAAATGACTTTTCCAATAGTCGATCATGGTTTTACGGTCCACCTTCGGACTGCGATCGGTTTTGTTGATCAAAAGCAGGAGGGGTGCTGTAACAGTCTTGAATCGTTCATAGACAGAAGGGTCGAATTTCTCTCCCCATTCCACGACAAGGAGAATAACGTCGGCATCTTCCAATGATACTTTCACATAGTTCATCATCGCCTCATGGAGGGCGTACTTGGGTTCCAGGATTCCGGGGGTATCGGAGTAGACGATTTGAAAATCGGCACCATTGAGGATGCCCATGATCCGGTGGCGGGTGGTTTGCGCCTTGGCCGTGATGATGGACAGGTTTTCGCCCACCAGCTTATTCATGAGGGTGGACTTGCCCACGTTGGGCTTGCCCACAATACTGACAAAACCGGCTTTATGCAAGGATTTCGGGGGTTTGTGACCACAAACGTACGCACGATTTACCTTCTATCCGCGAGGGGTATGAATGGCATAACCTACCCAATCATGAAAGCGCTCGCAGGATTGATGATTCTCACCATCGTGATGTCATCGTGCATGCATGAGGCGTGCCCTACCTACTCAGGTTCAAAAGGCTATTCGTCCACAAACGGTTCATCCAAGAAGTCAAAACCTGTACGGAACCAGACGCCTTATTATAAGGTGACGAGGATGGCCGAGGTGGATTAGTACAACGGAGGCCAAAGCAGCACCCATTTCTTGATGGGTTGCCAAATCGAAATTTGCTGAAACAAATCCCCAAAAAGGGTAACCTGATTCTGGGGAAGCGACCCATCCATGTCAATTCCATTGTATTTGACTGGCATGATAATTTGAACCCTCAGGTTATGGGAATGCGCATCTTGTTTAACCCCAAAAAATGAAAATTATCATTGTC
>JAYVEZ010000395.1:0-6343 GCA_043773645.1 Cytophagales bacterium | reverse complement strand
CGTCTGAGCTAAGGGCCCTTCAAAACGGTTGCAAGTTTAATTATTTAATCCCAAGTAGAAAAACCGATCTTACTTTAGTAGGTATTTCCGAAGCAGTTTGTCAATTATTTCAGGATACTGTTTCAATGAATGAAGGTACTTCCTGCTCTTCATTCGTTTGATGTGATTTTCAATATTTCTGGCTTGTGAATACCTCTCACACGGTATCGACAAGAAAAGCTCCCAATCAGATGCTTTCCTGGTATAGGAATCATCGTAAAATCCATTCCTGTGTTTTTTAACCCGATCCGCCAGGTCATCTTGGGTTGCCCCAACATAGAAACTGTCTAATAAGGGACTGTAAAGTATGTAACTGTATGGTGGCACAAATTATAGGGAGCGACCACCTGTCCCGATTCCAATCGTCCTGATAACTACCGTGACCCGGATCGGGACTATCGGGGTAACCGTCTGAGCTTAAGGATCAATAAAATGGCCGCAATGGTCCAGAATTTCTCTTCTGGGCGTAAAATTAAATTTCTCCGGTGTTCTTCGGTTAGGAAAAATGTGCTAAAATTGGAGGCCTAAACGCTAAAGCCATGAAATTCCAGGTAAGGAATTCGGTATTATTGCGGTTGGACATCCCGAATGACCTTTTAAAAACTAATTAACCACCTATGAACTTCAAACGTAACGCATTCCTCCTCACCCTACTCGCCTGTTTCGCAATATGGTCATGTGGCTCCAAAGGAGACAAGGGCAAAAGTTCGGATGAATTTACCGACGCAGAAAAGTCGCTCAACGAGGAGATTAAAGATATTGCGTACAGCATCCCTCCTCCTGCCGAGATCCCCTACATGTTGGAGGCAACCGGAGCCGATTTTAACCAAAGCCTGGTCAACGACAGAAAGAAGGCTGACTCCTATGGATCACAAAGCGATAAAGCAGCCCTGAACCTGGGCATTTATACAGCAGACATTGGGTACCTGAGTTCATACGATAAGACCCAGGAGTCCATCGATTATTTGAATGCCTGCAAGAACCTCGCTGATAAGCTGGGCGTAACCGGCTCATTCGATCGCGCCACATTGGAAAAATTTGAAGCCAATATTGCCAACAAAGACTCGTTGGCCGCCCTCCTGAATGATGCCATGCAGAAAACTGACAAGTATTTGAAAGACGGCAACAAAAGCAAGCTGGGAGCTTTGCTCGTGACTGGGAGTTTTGTTGAAAGTCTTTACATCTCCACCGGACTGGTAAAGTCATATCCAAAAAATATTCTCCCTGAAGACAAAAGAAACCTGATCCTCACACCCCTCATGAGCATCATCATCAAACAACGGAAATCCGTTGGCGAGGTGACCAAAATGCTGGGTTCAGTCGATCAGACCGGACTTATTCCTCAAATTGTTGCGGACCTGAAAAACCTGGAAGCCAGCTATGCCGCACTTGACCTGGAAGATAAAATCAAGAACAACAAGGCCAATTTGGCGCTATCCGACAAGAACCTGGAAGACATTACCAAGGTAGTCGAGAAGCTCCGGACTGATATCGTTCAATAATTCTTCCGTAGTCACTGAGAAAGGGATTGGTCGAACCGATCCCTTTTTTTATTTTCCTCTTTTCTTCCCTACTTGTATATTAAGTTTGTAAAACCTAGCCTCACACCCCCATGAGCGAACCTGTATTAAAAGCCATTCTTCGTTTGTTTGCCATCGTGGCAAAAGAAGATCAGGTAACAGTACAAGAAAGGGACTTCGTACTTGCTTTTCTCAACGACCACCTCGGTCGCAAGGCGGTGATGGAGAATATCGCCTTCTTCGATGAATTTGCCCAAAACCTGCCAGAAGACGCGGAGAAAAATATTCAGCAGCTTTGTCACGAGATCAATCAGGATGTTACTTCCAGGCAAAAGGCCATCATCATCCTCGAGTTGATGAGCGTGGTACTCGCTGATGGGGTCATTTCAGAAAAGGAAGATTATTACGCCAAGAAGATTGGTGCAGCGCTCAATGTCAACGCCGCAGACATTGACCTTATAACTCATTATATTCTCGGAGAGCACCGCAACAGCTTCCACTCAAACAGGGTACTCATTATCGATTCCATTCAGGAAAAGCCTGAGCAATGCAAACATATCTACCGGGAAAAACTAGATGGCACCATCGCCATCCTGCATTTGACTGCCGGAGACTTATTCTTTTTCAAATACACCGGCCGGGGAGATGTTTACTTAAACGGGATCCCTCAAAAATCTTCTAACATCAACCCGTTGGCCCACGGCAGCAGCATCCGGTGGGAAGGTGTTGAGCCGGTCTACTTTGGCGAGACATTGAGCCAATTCAAGAAATTAACTTCAGAGACTCGCACGACGTTTGAGGCAAAAAACATTTCGTACCAATTCAAAAACGGAAAGCTGGGTCTGCGTCAGATCAATGTACTTGAAGAATCAGGAAACCTCATTGCCCTGATGGGGGCCAGCGGCGCAGGAAAATCAACCTTGCTTCAGGTGCTCAATGGATCTGAAAAACCCTCCAATGGTCACGTGCTAATCAACGGGATAGACATTCACCGTGAATCCCGGAAAGTGGAGGGCGTTTTCGGATTTGTCCCACAGGATGACCTGCTCATAGAAGAATTGACCGTATATCAGAACCTCTACTTCGCAGCCAAGTTATGTTTTAACCATTTGAATGAGAAAGAGGTGGAAACCCTGGTCTTGAATACCCTCGATGACCTCGGATTGCTGGAGACCAAAGACCTTACCGTCGGTTCACCCTTGCGGAAAACCATCAGCGGCGGGCAACGCAAAAGACTCAACATTGGATTGGAATTATTGCGTGAACCTGCCATCCTTTTTGTGGATGAACCCACATCGGGATTGTCATCACGTGATTCAGAAAACATCATCGACTTGTTAAAAGAACTGGCCTTGAAGGGAAAGCTGGTGTTTGCAGTGATCCACCAACCAAGCTCTGACATATTCAAGATGTTTGACCGACTTGTCATCCTTGATACCGGCGGCTATCAGATTTATTACGGCAACCCCGTCGACGCAGTTACCTACTTCAAGCGGAACATCCAGATGGTCAACAGCGACCAGGGCGAGTGCCCCCAATGTGGCAATGTTAATCCCGAGCAGATTTTCAATATCATCGAAACCAAAGTCATCGATGAGTTCGGAAACTTTACCAACGAACGAAAGATCGGGCCCGAACAATGGAACCATTTCTTCAGGGAGAAGTTGCGGCCGCCCACCCTGATACCCTCGACAGAACCACCCCACTCGACTCTACATCTGCCCGGATGGCTCAAGCAAATGAGACTCTTCGGAATGCGCGACCTGCTGTCCAAACTCAGCAACCGGCAATATCTTGCCATCAACTTGCTGGAGGCACCGTTGCTCGCCTTCATCCTGGCATTCATTACACGCTACTACACTCCGGATGATCCGTATCATCCGGGTTACATTTTCAGCAAGAATGTGAACCTGCCTGCGTATCTGTTCATGAGCATCATCGTTGCTCTCTTCATGGGGCTTTCCGTAAGTGCGGAAGAAATAATCAGGGACCAAAAGATTCTGAAGCGTGAGGCATTCTTACACCTCAGTCGCAGCAGCTACTTGATTTCGAAAGTAGGCATCCTGTTCATGATATCAGCTGTTCAAACACTGTTGTTTTGCCTCGTAGGGCACTCGATGTTGGGAATCAACGGTATGCTACTCATTCATTGGCCTATTTTGTTCACGGCATCATGCTTTGCCAATATGCTGGGATTGAATATCTCATCTGCTTTTAATTCCGCAGTGACTATTTACATCCTGATACCCATTCTACTCATTCCACAATTAATTCTCAGTGGTGTGGTTGTGAAGTTTGATAAACTCAACCCATGGATCAGCAACGCCGAGACAGTTCCACTGGTGGGAGACATGATGACTTCACGCTGGGCTTTTGAGGCTTCCATGGTCGCACAGTTCAAAGACAACCAGTATGAAAAAGACTTTTATCCTCAGGATAAAGTAATTTCGGAAGCCGCCTACAAGCGGATTTATTACATCCCCACCATAGAATCGAAACTCGATTTTGTGAATTTGAATTACCGCAACAAGGAAGTTGACCCCGGGGAAATTTCGTCCCGGTTGGCCCTGGTCCAAAACGAGATTGAACTTGAACTCAGCAGCATTGGGAAGCAGCACTTTCTCGAAGTCGCGCTGTTGCAACCCCAGACTTATGATTCAGCGGTATATCAGAAAACGCGAAGATTCTTGCAGATTCTGAAGCAATATTATGCCAATCGTTCCGACGCGGCAGAGAAAGAAAAGGAGACCAGGAAAGATGCCTTGGCCACCATCCTCGGTGGCAAAAAAGAGTTTGAAGCGTATCGAGATTCATATGAAAACGAAGCGATTGGTATGATGGTAAGAAACCAGGACGAGCCGAGCCGCATCATTGAATCCAATGGGCAATTGATCCAAAAGATTTACCCAATCTATAAGGACCCCGACCCAGATCACTTCATAGATTTTAATGCCCAATTCTATTTGCCTGCCAAGCATTTCCTGAATGCAACCATTGATACGCTTTACTTTAATTTGAGTGTGATTTGGTTTATGTCCATCACACTCTACATCATGCTATATTATAACATCTTCAGAAAAATCATCAAAGGGCTTGAAAATATTTCCATCAAGCGATAGTGTATGTTTTTCTTCTTGTCGAAAACACTTGGTTACCTCCTGAAGCCATTGGTGATTATCATTGGTTGTCTGCTGCTATCATGGATTTTGCGTAACCCGAAATGGAAGCATCGTTTATTTATTGGAGGAATGGCGATGCTGTTATTCTTTTCCAATGAGTTTATCGCCAATGAATTCATGCTTGGCTGGGAAATCAAAGTCACACCCTTTAAAGATCTTGGCAAAACCTATGAATTCGGCATCTTGCTGTGCGGGTCTGCCAAATCTGAAGTGGGGCCTACCGACCGCGTTTACATCGGAGGTGCCGCTGACCGCATTAACCACACTTTACAGCTGTACAATTTAGGGCATATCAAAAAAATTCTTATTTCAGGTGGCAGTGGACGCCTGATTGATATTGGCGAAAGGGAAGCCGATCAGCTTTCATCGTTATTGCAACTCATGGGCGTTCCGCCTGACGACATCCTCGTGGAGAATGCGTCACGCAATACACATGAATCAGCATTGGAAGTGAAGAAGGTTCTTGAAGGTATCACTGCACCCAGCCAATGCATTCTGATAACATCCGCCTTCCACATGAGGCGGTCCGTGGCATGCTTTGAAAAAGTTGGCTGGCCACTCGATCATTTCAGCACCGACTTCCTCACCCACAAAAGAAGGTTCACACCGGACGTTCTCCTCATACCAAAATCAGAATCCATCGGTCTATGGAATGTGATGTTGAAGGAATGGACTGGCTGCATTGCCTATTGGGCAATGGGCTATATCTGAACCGGTTGCTGGTTAAGAACTCAGGTGCTATGCTACTGGGTAAACTCTATCCGATATCTCCCGCGTTCAACGATGACACGGAATTTATGGGGCCCACATTCAAGCAATAATCCCACTTCACCGGAGTAGACAAATTTATTATCAATCAGCTCGCCCTGATGGGTTATTTTCTGTCCTTCAGCAGCGCGGAGGAAGACCCTTCCCTCTTTGAGAAACAATATGCCTGAATAGGGTGCAATGCCTTCACCCTTTAATACCATGTGGTTCCAGGGATCCCTCCCAAAGTAGTTTGCTCCATCTTTCAGGTCTATGAAAACACGGTCATTTTCTTCAATAAAGAAATCGTCCGGATCCCATTCAGCGAGTTCAACAATGGCAGCAGTCTTTTGCATAAAAGGCATCTTTTCCTCAAATATCAGCATATTTCATTTAATATACTAATTCCATAGAGTTTATTGGTATTCCTTTGCTGATATTCAAAAACAGGGTATAGGTTAGCTCATTAATCTGCAGGATTCAATTGTAATCGAAACTGCCAAACACTTATCTAAGAGTCTCATCGCATATCCAGCAACAGTGCCCCATGCCTCCATTCACAAAGAAAAACATGCCGACTTCGGACTTGATGATGGATTGCTTCATCTATCCGTGGGATTGGTAGATGCTATGACCTGATCCAGGATCTCGAAGTTGCCTCCGAGTCATGCAAGCTGAAAGTTTAGGGGTGCAAAGTTGAGAATGGAGATGCACACGTTGAAAAGTACATTTCACATCTTCTCAATTCTCAGATTCTCGCCCCTATTCCTTTCTCAGTATCTGAAGTGGCGGGGTAGAAATCACCTCTCGCGAATTGAACCAGCCAATGAAGATGGTGAGCATCACGACTGCCCCTCC
>JAYVEZ010000394.1:0-3743 GCA_043773645.1 Cytophagales bacterium | reverse complement strand
ACTTTTTTCTCCTGCACTTTTTTTGCGGCGCTCCGACCTTCACCTGCAAATCCTGTGGCGATCACCGTCACGCGGATACAGTCTCCCAGGGCAGCATCAACGCCATGCCCGAAGATTACTTCGCACTCATCGCCGGCTTGCTCCTGAATATATTCGGTAATGTGACTTAATTCATCCATTTGAAGTTCAGCCTCTTCTCCGGAAATTATGGAGAGCAGGATTCGCTTGGCTCCCATGATGTCTTTGTTATCCAACAACGGTGAAGCGAGAGCTTGTTCCGCTGCGCGGATGGCACGACCCTCCCCACTGGTTTCTGAAGACCCCATGACGGCGGCACCGGCATTGAGCATCACGGTACGCACATCCTGGAAGTCAACATTGACATACCCGGCCAGTGTAATAATTTCAGCAATTCCTTTTGCCGCTGTGGTCAAAACTCCATCGGCTTCACCAAAGGCCTGGCTGATGGAAAGATTGCCAAACATTTGTCTAAGCTGATCGTTCAGGATCGCCAATACCGTATCGCAACTGGTGCGCATGGCATCCAATCCGGCCTGTCCTTGGGCAATTTTCTTGCGGCCCTCAAACCCGAACGGCATCGTTACGATTCCCACCGTAAGGATGTCCATCTCCTTGGCAATTTTGGCGATGACTGGCGCAGCACCGGTACCGGTACCACCCCCCATCCCTGCCGTGATGAATACCATTTTGGTGCCAGCCAATACTTCCCGTATTTGCTCTTTACTTTCCATGGCAGCGGCCCTTCCTACTTCGGGGTTGGCTCCACAGCCAAGACCTTCTGTGAGGTTGGTTCCGATCTGCAACTTGGTAGGCACCGGACTGCTGTTCAATGCCTGCAAGTCTGTGTTACACACGATGAACTCGACATCCTTGATGCCCAGCCGGTACATGTGGTTCACGGCGTTGCTGCCGCCACCCCCCACACCAATCACCTTAATGATTGATTTGTGGTGCCTCGGCAAGTCAAATTTGTAGGTTGCTCCAGGTTGAAACATGATAATTATTGTTTAATAGTGGTTGTTATTTTTTGTGATAAGTGATCAATACTCATTTTTTCCGTCAAGGTCATCGATCAACAATCCTTTCGTCTTGTTGAGTATGCTGGTAAAAAAGTCTGAAGTGGGCTTCACCTTCTTCACCTTGACCATGGCCTTATTTTCTTTTGCCTCGCGGTAGCGTTCATCCCTTTCATCCAGTGAGCGGAAGCCTGCCAGTACAAGTCCCACGGCCGTAGCATACATTGGACTTTTCACTGCCTCCATCTTACTCTTGCCCAGGTGTTCATTTGGATATCCGATGCGGGTATCCATTCCGGTCATGTACTCCACGAGGTGCTTTAAGCTGTTGAGTTGTGAGCCGCCGCCGGTGATTACAATTCCACCCGCCAGCCGGTTTTCAAAACCACAGCTGATGATTTCAGTATGGACCATCTCCACAATCTCCTCCATGCGTGCCTGAATGATGTTGGATAGATTCTTTACAGAGATCTCTTTTGCTGCTCGGTTTCGGATGCCGGGGATAGAAACAATTTCATTGGGACTGGCTTCTTCCGCGATGGCCTTTCCAAATTTCGTTTTGAGCTGCTCGGCTTGCTTGGCCATGACCATCAATCCCGTCTGAATATCATTGGTCAGGATGTTGCCACCGAATGGGATCACCGAGGTATGCCGGATAATATTATCATAGAATATAGCAATGTCTGTTGTGCCACCCCCGATATCGATCAGGCAAACACCTGCCTCTTTTTCCTCATCGCTCAACACAGCCAGACTGGAAGCCAGCGGCTCAAGAATCAAGTCCTCAATTTCAAGCCCTGCCCTGCGAACGCATTTGTTGATGTTGTTTATGGCACTGGTTTGCGCAGTGATGATGTGAAAATCAGCTTCCAGCTTAACCCCACTCATCCCGACGGGGTCTTTGATGCCCTCTTCATAATCCACGGTATAGTCTTGTGGCATGACGTGGATAATCTCACTTCCGGGGGGGATGACAATCCGATACATGTCTTCGGTTAACCGGCTGACATCTTCAATGCTGATTTCGTCGTCATTGGAAGTGCGGGTAATGCTTCCATGGTGAACGGTGCTCCGGATGTGCTGACCGGCAATGCCCACATTGACAACGCCTATGTCGATGCCTGACATATCGCTGGCTTCTTTCACGGCCTTTTCAATGGCATATACCGTCTTATCGATGTTCGTGACGATGCCTTTGATTACGCCTTCGGACTCGGCTTTGCCCATGCCGAGTACTTCGAGTTTTCCATACTCATTTTTCCGACCTACGATGACGCAAATCTTCGTGGTTCCGATATCAAGGCCGACGACTATTTTTTCCTTTTCCATGGTTGTGAGAGTTTTATGAGTGGTTGTTTTCTTTGGTGCTTAAAAAATATATAGGTTGAATATCTATTGTCATTGCATTATTCCGCGATTACTTGTCCTTCGTACTTCAAATTCACCCGTTCGTATTTCGTCCAGCCTTTTTGTGGCAGAACTTCTTTATAAAAGACCATCAGCTTCTTCAGTTTTGCTTCATAGTTCTCGGTGGTTCCAAACTCTACCAACTGACCGGTGATCTGAGGGTAAATCGTGATCTCCTGGTGGCTGTTGATGTCCATCTGCGCGATCTGGGCTTTCCAGAAAGGGTTGTCGTTGATGAATTCTATCATCTCCATCAGGCTCTTCCCTTCATCAAACTTCATCAGGTCGCCTTTCTCCATGAGCTGCTTAACATATTTTCCACTGATGATCATCACCCGTGAGCTGAATTTGTCAGAGATACCCATAATGACTCCTTCTTCAGACAAGTATGCATCCGGGCCATCCTCTTGTACCAACCGGGCGATCGGCCTTCTCAATTCTACATTGACGATCAAGTTGCCTTTCAGATCGCCATAGAGTTCTGCGTCAAGGATGTGCTTGTCATACTTCAACTTGGTTTCAATGGCTTTCAGGTTGATCCGGGAGAGACTGGTTCCTTGTACAGACTGTCCACTGGTTTCCACCAAATGCAGCACATCCCGCTCATCCAGAAAATGGTTGTCATTGATATTTTCTATTTCGACGATGATGTTTTTGCAGACCACCCCCCCTTGCTTCCTTTCGCTGAAAGCAATCAGGAAGGATAACCCGATCAGGGCCGCTCCAATTTTCAATTCCTTCTTGATGTTGAGCTTAAACTTCATATTTCCTTGTCAATAGTTCCTTGATGGGTTTTACAAACGTGTCAATGTCACCGGCTCCTACTGTTGCGATTACTTCGAGATCCATCGACTCCAGCTTAGAGAGCAAATCTTTTTTACTGCTTCTTATCTTTACCGGGGAGGTCACATCCTTGAATATCATGTCTGAAGTAACACCGGCTATTGGCAACTCCCTCGCGGGATAGATATCCATCATGACCAGGGTATCGGCGATGCTCAGGCTTCTTGCAAACCCTTCCGCAAAATCACGGGTACGCGTATACAGGTGCGGCTGGAAAATCACCGTGATTTTCTTGTCGCTGTACATGGCCTTTAGCGATTTGAGAAATGCCTCAATCTCTGCTGGGTGGTGCGCGTAGTCGTCGATGAAAACATGCTTGCCCTGCTGGAAAACAAATTCAAACCGCCGTTTCACTCCTTTGAAAGACGCCAGCGCTTTTCGAATCGTCTGATCATCAACACCCACTTCCTTCGCCACCACGCTGGCTGCAATGGCATTTTCCACATTGTGAAAACC
>JAYVEZ010000393.1:0-5241 GCA_043773645.1 Cytophagales bacterium | reverse complement strand
CAGTAGAAATTAATTGATCGATTTGTGAATTCGACACACCCAGTAGTTCCAATTTTTCCCTGGCACTAAAAATAAGTTGCCTATTTTCTTTGTCTGCTGTCAGCAAGTAGAGCAGTTCGCGTTGTGCCGTCAGCAATTCTGGGCTATATATTTCGAGAATTTTCTGTCCTTTTCTGACGGGTTGGAAATTGTACTTAATCGCCAACTTTTCGATGCGGCCACCAAAGCGCATGGGTAAAGAGGTGAATCGCCGGGTATCGTAGGCAATCGTTCCATTGGCTTTGGTTGAGACTTCCAGGGTCTTATGTTCAGGTAAGATTGTTTTAATGGTGGACATGACCACGGCATTCGCGGGTTTAAGCAAATAGTTGAGCGTTGCGGTAATCTTCACATCCTCACTAATCTGACCTTTGCGGACGAGATCCATGCCGCACACGGGACAGGTTCCGGGCGAGTCCTGTATAACACTTGGATGCATTGGGCAGGTGTACTGTTCTGGTTTCTTACCAGCGCCCTCTTTGCCTGGACCGGTGCAGCTCAAAGCAAGAATAATAAGCAAGAGCCTAGAGAGTATGCTCGAGCCAAAAGCTAAAAGCCAAAAGCTAAAAGCCGTTGGCCCACTTGAATTTCGAGGTTGCTCTGTGACAATGGTTGATGGTTGCATAAATCTTCAATACGTGTATATCCGAATTTTCAAATCTTCAAATAGTCTCATTTTCAAATTGCGCTCTTATTTTTCAAGTTGTTTTTCATAGCTGACAATCATCTCATAATACTTCTGAACCGTATCCAAATACTGCATCTGGGTCATGTTAAGCGTTTCCCATGCATCGATGACGATGGGCAGCTCTTCCTTGTTTTCCTCGTAAGCCAGCATGAGTGTTTCGTAATTTTTGCGAAGGGCGGGCACGATGCGCTTTTCGAAATTGTCCAACTGCTTCCTGAGTGTGCTGATTTCAGTGGTCATGCTCGCTGTCATTCCCTGAAGTTCATTCAAAATTGCGGAGCGTTCGCTTTTCATGGATTCAATCTCTTTGCTCATTCCTTCAGCATTTGATTTATACATTTTCGAGGACCACGGTGCGATGGGCAGGGAGACCATGCCGAGCAACATGAATTGATTGGGCATTCCATCACCGCGGGCGATCATGTGATTGAAACTCAGGCTGAAGTCGGGCTTTGACTGGGAGTTTTCCAATGCCTGGTTGAGCCTCATGGACTGTATGCTCTTGTCGATCCGGCGTACGTCGCTTCGATCCAACGCCAAAGCGGCTGTATCGATCACGTCGATTGTAAATCGGTTCAGTTGGTCAGTGGTGTCGATGGAATACCGTACATCGTTGGGGATATTCATGAGCTGATCAAGCAGGATGTTCTTCTGAACAATCTGGTTATCATTCATCAGGATCATATTTCGTACCTCTTGTAACCTGCCTTCCGCTTTATAGACATTGCTCAGCTTGCTCTGATTGTAAGGATATCGAAGCTGGGCAATTTTCAGTACCAAGCCAATAATTTCTTCATTCTCTTTCAGAACCTTTTTCTTTTTTTCAAGCACGAGCCACTGATAGTAGGTTGCTCTTGCCTGCGCCCTTAGTTCATTGAAGACATAGGACTCAGTGGCCTGCTCAATGGCAGCCTTTGATTCCAAATACCCCTGATTCGCCCGAAGCTTGGCGGGATTGGTGAATTTCTGCTGGACAGTCAACATGATCTGGCCTTTATCGCGGGGATCGTCCACACGCTTGTATGGCACCATCCAGAGGCCGCCACCTACTTCAGGGGCGACCCAGCTTCTGGCGCCTTTCGCGTAAGCGTTCATTGCCTCTGCCCGTGAACTGAAACTCTTGAGCATCGGGTTATTTTGTTTCACGACCAACAGAATGCTGTCCAGCGAAACATGTTGCCCGTAACCACGACCGCCCAGCACCACCAGGAGGGCGATCAGTGAAATTTTAATGGTTGACTTCATGGATTTCTATTTTGCCAAATTTTCTTAATTCATATTCTTTCGCCATCAGAAAAATAAGTGGGGTAACCAACAGAATGTGCGTGGACGAGGTTAAGACTCCGCCAATCATCGGCAACACAATGGGTTGCATGACATCGCTTCCAACCCCGGTAGACCAAAGCACCGGAATGAGGCCAAACAAGGCGACGCACACGGTCATCAACTTGGGGCGTAAACGTTTGGCGGCACCCGCAACTACATACTCTCTCAGGTCTTCGTTGGTTATCGTTTCCTTTGAGTTCCCCTTTATCGCAATCAATTGCTGCATGGCATCGTTCAAATAGATCACCATGACAACACCGGTCTCCACGGCAATACCAAATAGTGCGATGAAGCCGACAGCCACCGCCACAGAAAGATGCACTCCATAGAAATAGATAATGTAAGCGCCCCCAATAAGCGCAAATGGAACGGTGATGAGACTCAGGAAGGCTTCACGAATGGATTTGAAAGCCAGGTAGAGCGCCAAGAAAATGATGATGAAAACTACAGGAGCAATGATTGCCAGGGTGCGTTTTCCCCGTATCAGGTTTTCATATTGCCCACTCCATTCAACAAAGTATCCGATCGGCAATCCTGTCAATTCAGAATTAACTTTTTGAATGGCCTCCTCAACCGTGCTCCCCAGGTCACGGTCTCGCACATTGAACAGCACAGCACCCCGGAGCATGGCATTGTCAGAGGAGATCATGGGTGGACCATTCTCAAACCGTACTTCGGCCACTGCAGATAGGGGGATGGTGCCCATGGAAACTGTCCTGATTGGAATTCTTTTGATCCGGTCAATGCTGTTGCGGTAGTCCTGAGGCAACCTTACATTGATAGAGAAGCGCTGGCGTCCCTCAATGGTATTCGTCAAGGGTGTACCACCCAGGGCGGTTTCCACCAGGAGGTTTACGTCCTGTATACTCAAACCATACCTTCCGATCTTTTCCCGATTGATGTCAATCAAAAGATACTTGCCTCCGGTAATGGGTTCTACATACAAATCTTTGACACCCGGTATGTCTTCCATTAATTTTTTGACACGTTCAGACACAGCATAGATCGTATCCAGGTTTTGGCCATGAATCTTCGCTCCCACGTCGGTGCGAATGCCCGTGGCCAGCATGTTGATTCTGTTAATAATAGGTTGTGTCCATCCGTTGACTACGCCGGGAATTTGAAGCTTGGCGTCAAGTTCGTTTACCAAATCCTTTTTGGTAATGCCCGAACGCCATTCCGACTTTGGCTTGAGCAGGATGATGGTTTCAATCATGCTGATTGGGGCGTTGTCGGTTGGCGTGTTGGCCCTCCCGGCTTTCCCGAGTACTTTGTCAACCTCGGGGACGGACTTGATGATCTTGTCCTGTACCTGGAGAATTCGTTTGATTTCAGAATTGGAAACGTCGGGCAACGTCACAGGCATGAACAAGATAGACTGCTCATCGAGGGGTGGCATGAATTCACTGCCGAGGCTCATCATCAATGGTATGCTCACGGCCAAGGCAAGAAGGTTAATGGCAAGCGTTGTCTTTCTCCACTTCAGACAGGTGCGAATGATGGGTTCGTAGATCCTTTCCAGGGTTCTTGTAATTGGATTGGACTTTTCATTCTTAAATTTTCCTCGCATGAAAAGCGATATCATAACCGGTGCCAGCGTGATCACCAGGAAGGCATCCACAATCAGGATGAAGGTTTTTGTATACGCCAGGGGATGGAATAGCTTACCCTCTTGTCCCGTTAACAGAAACACCGGGAGAAAAGAGGTGATAATGATGACAGTTGAATAAAATACCCCCCGGGAAACTTGCTTGCTTGATTTCTCGATGATGGCCTCACGTTCCTCTGCGGGAATCTCAACGTAGTCCTTCTTGCGATTAAGAAATTTATGAATCATGTGCTAAGGATTGGGTTGTTGATTGAGTTCTTCCTGACGGATGGCCAGGTTCCGGTATGAATTTTCTGCCATGATGATCCCGTTGTCCACAATGACTCCGATCGCCAGCGCAATTCCAGTCAGCGACATGATGTTGGAGGAGATGCCAAAAGCATTCAGCAGGATAAAGCTGGTGGCAATGGTTATCGGGATCTGGATAATGATGCTGATCGCACTCCTCCAATGAAGAAGGAAGAGAATCACAACCAACGACACGACAATCATTTCTTCAATCAGGGTGCGTTGGATGGAAGAAATAGACTCCTCGATTAATCCACTTCGGTCATAGACGATGTTGAACTTCATGCCTTGTGGTAATCCTTTCGTCACCTCCAGCATCTTGGTTTTTACCTTGTGGATCACTTCGTCTGCATTTTCACCATAGCGCATGACGATAATTCCACCCACGACTTCACCTTCACCGTTGAGATCAAAAATCCCGAGCCTGGTTTCACCGGTCATCTGGACGGTGGCAATATCTTTTATGCGGACGGGGGTAGCACTTTCAGTTTTTATAGAGATGGTTTCAATGTCCTGGATGGATTTGAGATATCCGGTAGTCTTGATGATGTAACCGATGTCGCTTAATTCGAACTTGCGACCGCCGGCTTCATTGTTGTTGCTGCGGATGGCCTGTATGACATCCGGTATGGACAGGTCGAAATAGGTAAGCTTGTTGGGATCGACAGTAACCTGATATTGCTTTTCGAACCCCCCGAAGGAAGCTACTTCGCTTACGCCTGATACATTCTGCAAGGCAAATTTGACATACCAATCCTGAATGGCCCGCTGCTCTCCCAAATCCATTTCCGGCGCATCAAGTGTATACCAGAGGATATGGCCTACACCTGTGCCATCAGGACCCAGGTTGGGAGTGACCCCGGGGGGCAGCATGCCCGTTGTGGAATTTAATCTTTCCAGCACCCGCTGGCGTGCCCAATAAATATCTACTTCGTCATTGAAGATCACGTAGATGAAACTCATGCCAAACATCGAACTGCCACGCACATTCTGTACCTTGGGAAGACCTTGTAATTGCGTGACCAGGGGATAGGTTATCTGGTCCTCCATGATCTGCGGACTACGCCCCATCCATTCAGTGAATACGATCACCTGATTTTCCGAAAGGTCAGGAATGGCGTCAATCTTATTGGTTTTGACAGAGTAAATCCCTCCGGCAAACAGGCCGCCGGCAATCATAAGAACAAAAAACTTGTTACGAAGGGATATAGAAATTATTTTTTGAATCATAGCTGAATGTCTTTGTGATGTTGGGCGGAGACGCCCTCAAACAAATAGAAGCATCTGACAA
>JAYVEZ010000392.1:0-2781 GCA_043773645.1 Cytophagales bacterium | reverse complement strand
TTCAGCAAGACATCAATTTTCTCCAGGATATCTTCACGCCGCAGGCCGGCATTGTTGATCATCTCTGCAAACTGTTCTTTCTTGGTCTTGACAGAGATGTACTCGTCATTTACCTGCTTGATGGCATTCTGGGCCTCCTCGATGGAGACCTTTAGGTTGTGGTTGCGCAGGCGCTCCAACTCCCGCTGACGATCCAGCAGGGAGTGACGAACCTCCTCCAATTTTTTGTTGAGTTCCTTGATTTCTTTGTCAAGCTTCTCAAGATTTTTCGCACGGCCAATCTTCTTTCCTTCAAACAATCCTACCGATCCACCGGACAGGCTGAAGCGGCGGCGTGTGTATTTGCCGCTCTTGGTGATGAACGTATTTTCTTCTTCTGGAGCAACTGTCTTGAGGTCGCCTTCGAAGAAATAGACACGGTCAAGGATGAAGGACATGAGCTTGCCATACTTTGGATCAAACTCGATGATTTGTGTGGCCGGGTATGCGTTCGGATAGATCTGTGTGTGGTTGGGTACAAACTTTTCAAATGCATCCAGGATAAAGAAATTGGCTTTTCCCTTGCTTGCATCACTCAGGATGTTGATGGCGTCGTATGCTTCGGCTTCGTGATCAACAATATAATAGTTGAGGTAGGGTTCCAAATAGTTTTCGATCGCCACCCGATATTCCTCGGGGCAAGTAAGAATATCAGATAGGAGGGGGGCATTCTTTGTCCATTCGACTTTCTTCTTGAGGAACTTGATGGCTTCCGGAAATCCTTCCAGGTTTTCTACCAACGACTTGGTAAGTTGGTATTCGTTCTGTCTTGCGTCCAGCTTTCGCCCTGTTTCCGTCAGCTCTTCGCGGATCATTTCAATGGTCTTCTCCAGGGAACTGATGCGGGCCAATACTTCGTTTTCCTGGTGCTTGATTTCATCCAGGCGCTGATTTTTCTCCTGAATTTCATTTTGCAGAAGGACCAACTTGTTTTCAAACTCAACAAGGCTGGCACTCTGATGATGGGTGTCGGTGGTGGTGCGATCAATTTCCTGCTTAAGGGACGTGATTTGAATTTCACGAATCTCTACGCCCTTGTTCGTTTGAAAGTGTTCTTCCTGTTTGCTTCGTTGTTGCTGACGAAGGGCGTCGACGTCCAGTTGCAGCTGGGTCGTTGCTAACTTCTGGGCTTCATATTCGGCCTTGATGCTTTCGGCTTTTAACGCTATGTCATTCAGAATTTGCTGGGCCGACAATTCTTCGGTCTGCAAACTTTGTATGGCGAAATGGGCACGCTCATTGCTTTTCTTGTCCTGGTCGATTTGGTCGCGGAGGCTGGCAGCGCGGTCGTTCAGGAAGCGCAGGCGTTCATTGTTGATTTGCTTTTCGCTTTCGTGGTGACGAATGTTCGCCACGTGATCGTTGATTGACTTCTGCCGGGTAGAGAGCGTCTTCTCCTTGACAATCAGCTCCGCCTTTTCGCTTTCGATGGATGCTTCTTTTTCGGCAATCGTTGCGGTTAACTTAACCTTCCGGTCATTTTCTTCTTCGATCTGATGGTTGACGTGGTTGAATTTTTCCTTTTGCTTGTTGACCACCACCTTGGCCAGCAGAATGCTTTTTTCTTTGTAGTCTTCTTTGGTCTTGTAATAGGTCTCAGTCTGCTTGGCCTGTTTTTCAAGGCTCTTCATGTTCTTTTCTATCTCAAAAAGTAAGTCGTCTACGCGTTCAAGGTCTGCATCCGTATCCTCCAGCTTCTTCAGCGTCTCTTTTTTGCGCTTCTTGAATTTGGAAATACCAGCAGCCTCTTCAAAAAGCATGCGCCTTGAATTGTCGCGATCATTCAATAAGTCGTCAACCATTCCCAATTCAATGATGGAATAGCTGTTGGAAGCAACTCCTGTGTCGAGGAAAAGGTTGGTGATGTCTTTCAGGCGGCAGGTAACACCATTCAGCAGGTATTCACTTTCACCCGATCGATACAAGCGCCGTGTGATGGTAATCTGGGAGTATTCTGTGGGGAGTAGATTCTTGGTGTTATTGATGGTGAGTGATACCTCCGCCATCTGGAGGGGGGAACGCTGGTTGGTACCATTGAAGATGATATTTTCCATCTTCTCCGACCGCAAGGCGCTTGTTTTTTGCTCGCCCAATACCCAGCGAATGGAATCAACCACATTCGACTTCCCGCAGCCGTTAGGTCCTACAATACCGGTGACGCCCTCATCAAAATTGATGACGATTTTATCTGCAAAACTTTTGAAACCCTTGATCTCTAATTTAGCTAACTGCATTCTCTGGGAAGTGATTATCCATTAATAAAGTTGGCAAAGATATAAGGAATTATGACTCTCGGTGAAGAGATTTTTAGCCTGTTAAAGTATCCCTTTAATCCTTGGACTCGCCTGCCCGGATAGCAAACCTTCGATGGCCCTCCTGAAGGCAAAGGGCATTGCCTGAAAGGATATTTTGATACCTTTGAATGTCATGGACGAATTCAAGATAATTTTCTGGATCATTATCGGCCTGGTATACCTTTTTTCGCGCCGTAAGAAAAGCCAGGTGCCACCACCTCCGGCCCGAAGGAACGAAGAAGTCGAGACGGAATACGACGCACCAGCTCCCAAGGCGGTGAGCTTTGAAGATCTGCTCAGGGAAATTCAGGGGATGAAGAAGCCTGAACCCGCAGCGGCTCCCCCCGGACCTGTGAATGATTACGGAAGGCCTCCAGTCAAGAAGGAGTATGAAATTGAACCGTTTTATCGTGTGCCTGAAACCAAGCAGATCGAAGATGTCAATTAT
>JAYVEZ010000391.1:0-2117 GCA_043773645.1 Cytophagales bacterium | reverse complement strand
TGACACCCCGCCAGGATGTCAAGAAGACGCTCCTCAGTTTTACGAAAGAAAATCATATCAAGGAGGGCTGCATTCTGTCCGCCGTTGGTAGCGTGGAGCAACTCAACCTATGGTATGCCAACCCGGAAGCCGGCATCAAATTGAAAGGGTATTTTGAAGTCGTTTCACTCACCGGAACTTTTTCATCCGGATCCGCTCACTTGCATATGTCCGTGGCCGACAGCACGGGTCGTACCTTGGGGGGACACCTCCTCGATGATAATAATGTTTATACAACGCTCGAAGCAATTGTGGGTGATCTTACCGATGTACAATTCGATCGAGAAAAAGATCCCACCTATGGCCATCCTGAATTGGTAATCAAACCTCGGACAAAAAATAAGGAATGACCGAGCCCTGGGTCAAGGTTGGAAATGTATGGCTGAACCTCGCAGATGTTAAACGAGCAAGTCTGCCATCCACCCTCAACAGGCACGAAGTCCATGCGATTCAATTCTGTAAGGACTGGCTAAGTGGAAAAGAAATATTTGAGTTCCATACATCCGGATCTACCGGCACACCAAAGAAGTTAACCTTTCAACGCGCTCAGCTGGTTGCCAGTGCCAAACTCACTGAAGCCGCACTCGGGCTAAGGCAGGGTTATACTGCCCTCGTCTGCCTCGACACAACCCTGATCGCTGGAGCGATGATGTTGGTTCGGTGTCTGGTGACCGGCATGAACATCATCATAAAATCCCCTGCCGCAAACCCACTGGAAAGCACTGTTGATCACATCGACTTCGCGGCCTTTGTACCACTTCAGGTAAATACCATGCTTGCCCATGATCCATCTTGTCTCAAGGTCATTGACACCATCATCATTGGAGGAGCGCCCATCAGTCACGAACTCAAACTTCAACTCCAATCTTTACCTACTGCTGTTTATTCAACTTATGGAATGACCGAAACGATCACGCACATTGCACTTCAAAAAATCAGTGGCAATCCACTTCAGGATTTTTTTGAATGCCTTGATGGCATTGCGATCTCTACCGATAGTCGAGGTTGTCTTGTGATACAAGCAGCACATTTCGGACCATCACCCATCATGACCAATGACCTTGTGACCTTGTTGGACCAAAAAAGATTCCGGTGGGTGGGACGATTGGACCGTGTTATCAATTCAGGGGGAGTGAAAGTTTCTCCTGAGAAAGTTGAGGATGCGATCGAAGTCGTACTTCACAAAATTCATCCTGCCATAAGATTTTTTGTTGCTGGTATGCCTGATGGAAAACTGGGGCAGCAGGTGGTAGTCGTCTTGGAAGCTTCCGAAATGAGCACAGCAGAACAAGATAAGATCAAAAAACTATTGGCCAGCCGATTGGACAAATACGAAATCCCCAGGGCTTTCTTATTCATATCCCATTTTAAGGAAACGGCTTCGCAAAAAATCGACCGGATTGGGACACTTTCAATGATCTTAAACAAATAGTGCCGCCCTCGGGTTGGGTGGCACCGCTTTAATCTTAACATAAAATCCCCGCCCCTCCGATCAAGGAGAGACAGAGAAGTTCTCGGCTAAGAAGATATCTTTATTGAGATTTCTTTATGGATTTATCTGACTTCATGGAAAGAAGTTCCTGCTGCAATTCCAAAACAACACCCGCCAATTGCTCGACAGACATCTCATTCTTTGAACTGACATCGGGAAATTGAACACTGATGTATGCTTTCGCACCCCAGGCTTCAATCACTTCAGCTGCATCAATCTGATACGGGGCATATTGACGATTATCAGAAACAAGGAAAAATTTTCCATTGTCTTGCAGGTAGTTGAAGACCCGCTTATAAACAATTCCTTCTCGTTGGGTAACGAGAATGTACGGTTTCCCATTCTTGAGGTCTTTGAAATGCTCCACCCATTCTCCGATCACAATGGTTCCGGGCAATAAAGGAAGCATGGAGTCACCGGTGATTTCAAAAGCACGGTACGTACCTTGACTCAAAATGGGAAGCTTAAACCTCGGCAACTCTTTGATGTACTCTGGATCAGCATATCCATTCAGATAGCCGGCAGCCGCCTTCATTGGAACCAACTCAATGTTATCCCGGTTTTGATCGTCAACCGTAACGACGAG
>JAYVEZ010000390.1:0-2397 GCA_043773645.1 Cytophagales bacterium | reverse complement strand
ATCCTGCTGCTGTCTCTCAACTCGTTCGCCAGACAACCTGGGGCAAAATCAATGTCTATTGGCATGTAAGCACCATGCACATGGCTGGATATGCTTGTCGCAACCAGTACATTGAAAAGGATAGTTCCGGATTGGTACTCATCGGATCAAGCCAAGGGTTGATCAGAATCCACAACTATATGGGTGTAATGCGGGATCAGGTCGTGAACGAAGTGTCGACACTTTTATCTGACAATTCAGATTTGACAACACGGTATTTGGCAGACAAGAAACGGGGAAAACGAGTCGTCATCCTCAGGTATGTAAAAGAGTACAATCAGTGGTTCAAAAACTCTTTGAAATGAAAATTGCAAACGCTTTAGGCTGCATCCTGCCATTACTATGCTGTGGCATGCCAAAAATAGCTTTTGCGCAGGATGAAGTCTTGTTGACCAATGGCCAAACCATCAAGGGAACGATCACCATGCTGCGAACGTCCTTTGTCAGAATTCGACCCATTGGAACCAACAAAATCGAAACACACAGGACCGACGAGATCAATTACCTGCATCGGGGTAATTCCACCCAAACTCCTTACAAGTATTACTATTCAAAGAAGATGGTTTCAGTCAACTCGAACGAGGCTGCCACCATACCCAAACTGCTGCAATTGAGGGCATGGGGCAAAATAAGAACCTATTCATACATCGAAGACACCGGTACGCACCCTGTAATTCGCTATTTCATTGAGAAGGATGACTCAGGGTTGATTTTCATTGGCTTCACCAGTGGGGCTTTTAATATTCAAGCCGACCCCATGACTGCCGAAGAGATTACCCGGCAAGTTGCTTTGCTCTTTGAAGATAACCCTGGAATAAAAAGCAGATTTGAGGGAGATGAAAAGAAGTACAAGAGAAAAAAAATTCAACTTTATGTGAAGGAGTACAACGACTGGTTCAAGTCAGTGCACCAGTAGCCAAAGTCTCTGCTAAATTTCTTTCCAAGTATGGTCTGCCAGCAACACCACTGCAGCCATAAAACCCTTGTACGGACTTTTCGGGCCCCACTCTTTGGGCCCGATCATGGAAACAAGATAGGCGCCATCCGATTTCTCATATAGATAATAGGTTTGCCCAATGACTGGCGCAAAACTCAATTTCGCATCATAAATAATCATCGATAGCTCCTTGCGATGCTGTATCTCTTTGGCCTGAATGGCAAGCAACTCGATCTGTTGGCGAATTTGGGTAAGCTGCATGTTGGTCTGCTCCTCCATGGCTGTCAACGCATGATGGCGGATAAGACCTTGCTCATTGGGTTTTATCACCGCGCCGGAAACCGAAGCGGAATAGGGCAAGACACTTAATTGTTTGTGATATATCTCAACATTGGTAAGCATTTGTCCATTCGGCTCAGCATGCTTTTGAGTAACCTTCAAATACCCTTTCGGGGTAATCTCATGAAACACCTGCAATTGGAGTTTCCGCTTTGCGAAAAAATGGGTTTCAAAGTGTGTTGAATCAACGAATAGGCACTTGACCGTGTCACCCATTTCATTGCTCTCCATCGCATGCTCATCACCATCTGCCAGCACCGCATAGCTTGAAACAAATGCCTGGTCTTCCAGTGTCACCCAATTCATGCTGATGGATAACTGCTTCTTGCTCTCGCCAAATCCAATCCTGTAAATGCCCGACTTGGGGCGCCCACCCAATTCATAGGTTCCCTTCTCAGGAAAAAGTTGCCACGAGGCAAGAAAATTATAGGCTTCTACCATGTTTTATCTTTGCAAGTGGTTCATTATTCCCAATTGGCCACTCGCTGTTCAAACCACGAATAACCAACAACAACCAGCTTACTTTTTATAATACTGCATGGCTTCCGGCATCCAACCATTGAGGTCCTTGATGCGCGTTTCATCCGATGGGTGGGTGGAGAGAAATTCAGGAGGCTTTTGACTGTTGGCTGCTGCTGCTGTCATGCGTTCCCAAAATTTTGGTGCCAGCTGAGGATCGTATCCTGCCATGGCCATAAAAATCAATCCAATATGGTCGGCCTCTGATTCATGTTCTCGTGAAAATTTCAACATGCCGACCTGCGCACCCGCACCAATGGCCTGCATAAATATCTGGTTGGTAACAGTTGGGTTTTGCCCCATCGCAGCGCCCAAAGTGCTCAGTCCGAATTGTTCGAGTAATCCCTGGCTCATCCGTTCACGTCCATGGTTGGCGATGGCGTGAGCTACCTCATGGCCCATGACCACTGCAATGCCATTTTCGTCCTGGCAGATGGGCAGGATCGCAGTATAAAAGGCCACTTTTCCACCCGGCATGCACCAGGCATTCACCGTCTTGTCATCCTGAATCAGGTTAAATTCCCAGTTAAAACCCGCCAACTGGTCGGATGCACCCTTGGAAG
>JAYVEZ010000389.1:0-12341 GCA_043773645.1 Cytophagales bacterium | reverse complement strand
CCGGGTCTGTCTTTGCTCCAGGCATCCTCACAAATTTCAAAACCAAACCGGATGCCATCGCACTCGTAAATCAAATCACCTGCCTCAATCTCTTTTTCTCCCAGATCTATTTTAGTCACCTTCCCTGCTGGCCATGGCTTGAACCAGCGGGGCTCATAGTGTACACCCTCTTTCGCGAGATTTTGCTTCAATGTGATCCCAAGAATCTTTTGGTCCTTGATGACACACACACCATTGTAAGTGATGCCTTCGATACGCACCGGCATACCTATGCATGTAATAATATCCTTGCAGGCAGGAGCAATACCCTCAATTTTTATGGCGGCAGTCTGTGAAAGCCAATCGCTGAGGAAAACATCTTCACAACCATACCCTGTCAAACAAAGCTCGGGCATTAACAGGAGTTGGACACCTTGCTTCCTGGCTTCAGCGATCGCCGCAAGGATATGGGAGACATTATTTTCCCAATCAAAGGGTATTTGGTTTAATGTGGCGCCTGCTATGGTTAGCTTGCTCATGGAAGCCTTTCGGGGTATAACTGTAAAATGTCAGACAATGTTCAGATGATCACATGTTTTCATCGCTGCATCTTGTTCAGCTTTCTTTTTGGTGTACCCAAACCCGGTGCCAAACGGAAGGTCGTCGATGAATACTTGAACGGAGAACTCTTTTTGATTTCGTGACCGGGTTACCTCTACCATTTCGAACCTCACGGATTTACCATGACGCTGCGTCCATTCGATAATTCTGCTTTTATGGTTTACATTGGTTGTGATCACCAACTCCAGGTCAAAGTGCGGTTGAATCAGCTTGTCAATGACAAATTTCTTGCAACGCAGGTAGCCCTTATCAAGGTACACAGCTCCCACAATGGCTTCCAGTGTGTTGCCGAGCACGACTTGTTGGAGTTGTGCATTTTTCTGATCGAACTGAACGATGAGGTTGATCCCCATTTTTCGCGCCAGCAAATTCAGGGAATCGCGGTTAACTATCCGGGATCGGATTTCTGTCAGGAACCCCTCGTCTTTGAACGGGTACTTTTTGAATAGATAGTCGGCTACAGCAGCGCCGAGGATGGCATCGCCCAGGTATTCCAGTCGTTCATTGGATTCGCGAAAGCCTTTATATTCTTTGGCACGGCTGGTGTGCAGCGTGGCGAGTTTGTATAAAGAGACATTGGAAGGGGTGAAGCCGGTAATTGCCTGAATGGCGGTGACCAGTTTTCTCTCCTCCTTTTTAGAACGGCTCCCGGGAATTTTCAGCAAGTTCCACACAAGGTGTCTTACTAAGCTTTCTTGATGATTATCGAGGCGTTATGACCGCCAAAGCCAAAGGTATTGCTTAACGCAATTTTCACTTCACGCTTTTGGGCTTTGTTGAATGTAAGGTTGAGTTTGGGATCAAGACCGTCATCGTCCGTAAAGTGGTTGATGGTCGGGGGGATTACCCCTTGTTGAATGGCGAGGAGACTGGCAATGGCCTCGATTGCACCGGCTGCACCGAGCAAGTGTCCTGTCATCGATTTGGTTGAGCTGATGTTTAACTTAAAGGCATGTTCGCCAAATACCTTTTCGATGGCTTTGATTTCACCGAGATCACCCAGCGGTGTAGACGTGCCGTGGGTGTTTACATAATCCACCTCAGAAGGTTTGATGCCTGCATCTTCGAGGGCATGTTCCATGACTTTGATGATGCCGGCTCCTTCGGGATGGGGCGCGGTAATGTGATAAGCGTCAGCAGTCATGCCGCCACCCAATATTTCACCATAAATTTTTGCTCCCCTGGCTTTAGCGTATTCATACTCTTCCAGGACGAGTGCTCCGGCACCTTCACCCAGCACAAAGCCATCGCGCTCCTTGTCGTATGGACGGGAGGCGGTCTGCGGTGAATCATTGCGTTCCGACAGCGCCTTCATGGCGTTAAAGCCACCGACTCCAGCTTCGCAGATTGCTGCTTCCGAACCGCCGGTAATCATTACATCGGCTTTGCCCAGGCGGAGGTAAGTGAAAGCGTCGTAGATCGAATTGGTGGACGAGGCGCACGCCGATACTGTAACATAATTGGGCCCCCGGAATCCGTACTTGATGGAAATATGACCGGCGGCAATGTCAGCGATCATTTTTGGAATGAAGAAAGGATTGAAACGGGGCGTTCCATCACCTCGCGCAAAGGATTTGACCTCTTCCTGGAAAGTGAGAAGTCCGCCGATGCCAGAGCCCCAAATAACGCCCACGCGGTCAGGGTTAATGCCGTTCAAAGGAAGGCCTGAATCCACTATTGCTTCATCAGCGGCTACGAGCGCATATTGGGCAAAGGGATCCATTTTGCGTGCTTCTTTCCGATCCATGAAATTGGTAGGATCGAAGCCCTTCAGTTCGCATGCAAATTTTGTCTTGAAAAGTGAAGCATCAAACTTAGTGATGGGTGCTGCTCCGCTCTTGCCGATTTTTAACGCTTCCCAGTAATCGTGAAGGTTGTTGCCGATTGGAGTGAGTGCACCTATCCCAGTGATTACTACACGTTTAAAATTCATACTGAAGGTTTGGATTCAGGAAATTGATCCTGATTATTTCTTTGCGTTTTGCTCGAGGTAGGCAATGGCCTGACCAACGGTTGCAATGTTTTCTGCCTGGTCGTCTGGAATGGAGATATTGAATTCTTTTTCAAACTCCATGATCAGCTCGACAGTATCCAGTGAATCCGCGCCTAGGTCATTCGTAAAACTTGCCTCTGGTGTTACTTCCGATTCTTCCACTCCCAGCTTGTCGATGATGATCTGTTTTACTTTTTGTGCAATGTCAGACATGTGTGTAAGGTTTAAGGTATTTTAAAAATCTGCGCAAAGTAAGAGATTTGGAGCCATATTGTCAAACTTTTTACTTTTCACCTGAATTTCCCCATGCCCCCAAAAATCAAGAAAAATAAGCTTGAAATTCAGTACTCCTATGATTTTGAATTGTTGGGTATACGGACCTCTCTAAAAGGGTACAAACTTGCATGGCAGCTCAATAAAATTTTGCGAATCAATCTGGTCAAGCAGGAAGATTTGGTGCTCCACCATCGAAAGGAACTTACTTCTTCCCATGATCATTATGCCTACAGCACGCCCTTAAATCAGCTCCACTTATTTCGGAACAGGCCCCTGGATACAGAAAATGCCGTTCCCGAGCTGGTGCCGGAGTTTCCGCATTTTGATTTCATATTAATGACCCAAAGTGAGGAAAACCTGTCTGGCAATCGATTGCAGGAATACTTGCGGGCTATTCCTTCCGTTGAATTGGTCACTTTAATACCTTTGACCTCCTTAAAATCGAAGGATAATTTTATTTTTTGATTTAATTCACTCGATTTTATAGCTCCCTTACTCAAATCACCACATGGAAAAAGTCTCTTATAACAAAACCAAAATTGTTGCTACGGTAGGCCCTGCATCGAGTTCAAAGGAGATGCTTCACGCCCTCGCCAAAGAAGGTGTAGATGTATTTAGGTTAAACTTCTCCCATGGCACACATGAAGATCATCAGAAAGTGATCAACTTCGTACGTGAAATCAATGCAGAGATGGGTTCACACATCGCGCTGTTGCAAGATTTACAAGGCCCGAAAATACGGGTCAACGAGGTGAAGGAAGGCACTGTGCTGAAACCCAAGGAGACCATCACCATTACGACCCGCGAACTGCTGGGTAATCATGAAATAGTAAGCACCAGCTATCAGGGGCTGCCCAGGGATGTAAAACCCGGTGACATGATCCTTATTGATGATGGAAAGATTGAATTAAAAGTGCTGGAGGCCAGGGATATTGACGTTGTGTGTGAGGTGGTGTACGGTGGTCTTCTGAAATCCCGCAAAGGAATCAACCTTCCGTTTTCAAAAGTTTCTGCTCCCTCCCTAACGGATAAGGATTTGAAAGACCTTGAATTTGGTCTCATGAACAAAGTTGATTGGGTCGCGCTTTCGTTTGTGCGCAAAGCCAAGGATATTGATATTTTGCGTGGTATCATTGAAGAACACAAGTCAACTACCCGGATTGTTGCTAAGATTGAAAAGCCTGAGGCCCTTGAGAATATCGATGCAATCCTGGCCTCAACAGACGCAGTCATGGTGGCGCGGGGTGACTTGGGCGTAGAGATATGGTTAGAGGAAGTGCCAATGGTGCAGAAGATGCTGGTCGAGAAATGCAACAAACTTGCCAAGCCGGTGATCGTGGCGACCCAAATGATGGAGAGCATGATTGAGAACCCGCGCCCAACCCGTGCTGAAACCAATGACGTTGCCAACGCAGTGATGGACGGCGCCGATGCATTGATGCTCTCTGCAGAGACAGCCGCTGGAAAATATCCGATCGAAGTAATTCGCAGCATGGTGCGTACCATCGGTTCAGTTGAAAAGCAAGCCAACCTGTATTACCGCTTCCGCGAAGTGGATGTTCATTCTCCCATTTTTACCCATGATAGTTTGATCCTCGCCGCATGCAAGCTGGCGAAGGAAGTGAATGCAAAAGCGATTGTGGGCATGACCTCTTCCGGATACACAGCCTTCAAGTCATCTTCGCATCGCCCCAATGCCAATATATTTGTGTTCACAGGAAATAAATCTGTATTAAACACCCTCAACCTCGTGTGGGCAACCCGGGCTTATTACTACGAAAAACATTCATCCACGGACGAGACTTTTGCAGATGTAGAGGAAATCCTCAAGCGGGATGGGCATGTTAAATCAGGCGATATCTTTATCAGCCTTGCCAGCATGCCGATCCATGAGCGCAGCAGGACGAATATGATGAAAGTGAATGTGGTGAAGTAGGAGGGCTGGTTGGCTATTGGCATTAGCCTTTAGCTATTGGCAGGGACCACCATGATCACATCTTCTCTTTCCACAACGACCGCTCCCGCTGGATCACCCTTACGCTTTCTTACAAATTTTTTTGAAGTGTAGGCTACAGGGCACAAGGATTCATTTTTTCTTTTGGAATAATGGGCAGCCAACGAGGCTGCATATTCAATAACGTCTTTGGGATAGGGTTTGCCTGACTGGTATTTGATTAACACATGTGAGCCGGCCACATCTTTGGCGTGCAACCAGAGATCGTCTTTATGAGAATACTTTAAAGTCAATTCGTCGTTGGCCTTTGCATTCCTGCCCACCCAAATCCTGAAGGTCTTAAATTCAAATTCATGATAAGGCAAAGATTTCTTCTCTGACGCGACGGGTGCTTGTTGTTGTACAGCGCCTGTAAGTTTTCTGAGTTGTGGGATGTCTGCGGCCAGCTCCAGGCTTGCCACCAGGGCAGTAAGTTCGCTAACCTCCTTTTCCTTCCGTGCAATGGATTCTTTCAGACTCCTGATTTCAATTGCCTGGTTCTTGCTTTTCCGGTAGTATACTTCAGCGTTCTTTTGCGGGCTAAGCCCTTTCTTAAGTTTGATCTCAATAAATTTTTTGTTGTCATATAAATTTTCAACCTCAATTTTATCGGCCCCAGTCGGGATCTGATAGAGATTGGCCATGATCAAGTCGGCCCATTGTTGGTAGCGATGTTCGCTTTCTAATTCTTTTAGCCGGATCACGCTCTTCTCTTCATACTGGGTCGCTTGTTTCAATTTCTTTCTTACTGGGGAGAGGAGTCCAGCCTTTTCGCTTTCAAAAGCAGACGAAGATGTTTTGATAATGAAGAACTCGTTTACAGCCGCCAATGGATCATGCATGGTTTTGATGGCCGAAGGGGAGGGAAGAAGAGAAAATGAAATCCCTTCTGACTTTTGCAGGATGTGATAATTAGGTGACTGGAGTAGCTGAAGTGTCTGGTTGAAGAAGTTCCATTTGTGTTGAATATCCCGCGAATCAAAATCATGTTCGAAAAGGTATTTCCAAACCGGCTTTCCTAAAGTAAAATATGTTTCCTGGAGGATTGCCTGTTTGCGTTCAAATTCTTCAAAACCCCAATCGATGTTGCGGTCAAGCTCAGACGGATTCAGCGCAAGGTCGGCTTCCATGTTATTCCTGAAAATCTCTTTTGCCACACCACCACAAAACCAAATGACATTGGCGCGGGCCGCGTGCATTTTGAAAACCAACATATTTTCATTCTCCAAGAGAATGGCAAAGCTCCGTTCATTTGAAAACTGCCTGGTGCCTATCACTTTATTCATCAGCAAGGGTTGAAAAATTTCCACGCTGTTCTTTCGGGCACGGTGAAAGGCCGTCGGAAATGTCAGGCACTGAAATTCCGGCTGAAGGCTTGCCTTGATAAAAAAGGAAATCGCGGCGTTGTTGAATTCGATGACCAACTCGTCTTTGTTCTGGCTAAAGCAGGACACGAAGGTAAAGTCCCTAAGCTTTCGGTCCAGGGTGTCACTGAGCTGTCGGAGAAAATAGTAGTTATTATGCACCGGTAATTTATTGGGGGAGAGAATGCAGGAGGTTATTGGGTGTGTGGTTACACCACCATCAGGCTTGCAAGTTACAACGTAATGGTTAAGCCATCGTAGGCCAGCGCCAGGGTGGGAGGCAGTTCTTTCGCCACGTCCTTGTGAAGTCCCATCTTATGACTCATGTGGGTAAAGTAGGTTTGGTTGGCCCCGATCCGCTCCGCCATCTCAATGGCCTCTTTCAGGTTGAAGTGGGAGATGTGTTTTTCCCTTTGGAGGGCATTGAGCACCAGTACATTGGTGCCTTTCAGTCTTGCAAGGGTCTCGTCCGGGATGAAATTAGCGTCTGTTATGTAGCTGAAGTCACCGATGCGAAATCCGAATACTGGCATACGAAGGTGGGCGACCACCAAGGGCGTACAAAGCACACCCATTACCTGGAATGGGTTCTCTGTAATTTCTATGAGGTGAAGCTGAGGTATCCCCGGGTATTTTGTTGGCTCGAAGGCGTAATGGAATTCGGTGCGCAGTTGTTCCAGTACGCCACGGTGGCCATAGACTGGCATGTCCGCGGCTTGCAAAAAATTATAGGCACGAACATCATCAAGTCCTGCGGTATGATCCTTGTGTCCGTGAGTAAACAAGATGGCATCCAGTCTCCGGATGTCCTCACGGAGCATCTGCTGACGAAAGTCCGGACCGGTGTCGATGACAAAGCTCTTGTCGTCTACCGAAATATGTATCGAAGTTCGAAGCCTCTTGTCGCGATAATCCAGTGATTGGCACACTTCGCATTGGCACCCGATCACGGGTACTCCCTGGGATGTTCCGGTTCCTAGAAATGTAATTTTCAATGACTATAGCTTCACTTCTTCCTGCGAGAGTTCTTCGTACAGCTTGCGGTTCTTTTCGCTGAATTTGCTAATGTCCAGGGCAGCGGTGCGCACGATTTCCAGCAGGATATTGATTTTGCCTTCGGTGGTAAAAAACTTATTGACAATGATGATTTTCTGATCGTGCAGCAGACAGTACCCCGATTTGAAGTTTCCCTTTTCATATCGAAGGAAATAGTCCGATTCGGCGATCATATCTTCTAGCTTTACCAGGAATTGGTTGGTGTATTTAATCATTCGTAGTGGCGAATTTTGCCCACAAGGTAGGTAAAGTCGATGGGAGAAGACCAGGTGCCGGCTAATTTTTTATCCATAAGGCCCGCCACCGACTCTGAAGTTTTGTTTTCTTTACACGTGAAGATGCGCGGGAAGAATCTACTTGTAATCATGGGTCCGACGGCTATTGGTAAAACGGGGCTCGCCATGCGATTGGCGGATCATTTTTCTGCTGAAGTCATCTCTGCCGACTCCCGCCAGGTTTTTTCAGAAATGGAGATCGGCACCGCCAAACCCACACAGGATGAACTATTTCGTGCGAAGCATCACTTTATCAACCATCGGTCCATCCATGATGAATACGATGCGGGGACTTTCGCCAAGGAAGCAAGCGAGGTCATTGACCAGCTTTTGGAAAAGAATTCTACAGCGATTCTCTGCGGTGGGTCCGGACTCTACATCAAGGCAATTCTGGAAGGTTTTGATGATCTGCCGGATGTGCCTGATGGAATACGGGATCAAATTACAAAAGAGTACAGGGATAAAGGCATAGTGTGGCTTCAGCAGCAAGTGATGGAGCATGATCCCTCTTACTTTGAAGTCGTTGATCGGCAGAATCCTCAAAGACTCATGCGCGCGCTGGAGATATGCAGAAGTACAGGCAAGCCTTTTTCTGAATACCATAAAAAGGAGAAGAAGATTCTTCCTTTTACCGTGATTAAGATTGGTCTTGAGCTTGAAAGAAAAAAACTATATGATCGGATAGACCGGCGGATGGATGAGATGATCGACCAAGGCCTATTCGCGGAAGCAGAGAAGTTATTTCCCTTGCGGCATTTGAATGCGTTGCAAACCGTCGGCTATCAGGAGATTTTTGATTTTATGGAAGGTGCGTATGACAGGGAGGAGGCGATTAGGCTGATGAAGCGCAACACCCGACATTATGCCAAAAGACAACTTACCTGGTTTAAGAAAGACAAGGAGATTCAGTGGTTTCATCCGCAGGATTGGGATGGGATATTGGGTTTTATCAAAGAGCGCTCATCACAATGAGAAGTTGGGCTAAAGCCCAAGCCTTGTAGGAATTTCATAACCCTGGCCTTAAGGCCAGGGTTATTATGACAATAGCTTCAAGGACTTTAGCTCAATTGTTGGAATGAAAGAAGGAATTGCCCGGGTAAACGCAGTTAACCCTGGCATTTAGGCCGGTGTTATGAAGGAATAGAATACATATGGACTTGGGTCGAAAGGCATTGGAATGAAAACAAAAAGTTGCTCCGCTGTAACCAGATATTTTATAACCCCGGCCTTTAGGCCGGGGTCATTGAAGCACAAACTATGTGGACTTTGGTCCAAAATCTCAGAATGAAACGAAGATCATTTATCAAAACTGCCAGTGTGCTCACGGCTTCCATCACCGTGGGATCGGCCTTCGCAAAAATTTCATTCCAGGACAAAATAAATATCAAATGGGTATTACGGGGTGGTAAATCGTTTTATCAAAACGCATGGCAAGTATTGGATATTGGTATTGATGAATCGGGGAAACTAAGAATTGGTCCGATAAATTCCTTGCAAGCCGGAGAGGTCATGAACGTCCAGGGAAAAATTATTTCTCCGGGATTCATTGATATCCTGGCCGACAATGCCGCCAATCCGCAACGAACCTACAAGATCTTTGAAAAGTACAAGGTCTCTGACGGTGTGACGACTGCGTTGCAAATGCATGGTGGAAGTTCCAACTGTGAAGCTTACTATAAAGCGTTTGGTGCCTTGCCTCATGCCATCAACTATGGTGTGTCAACGGCGGTTATGCAGGTACGCTACAGCACCTCCAATGCCGCAGAAAGAATTAAGAAAGTTGAGAAGTGTCTGGAGGAAGGTGCACTGGGTGTTTCGCACAGCATAGAATATCAGCCAACACCTTATGAAGAGGTGCTCGTGTACGCCAAACTGGCGAAGAAATATGAACGTCCATTCTTTCTTCACCTGCGATATTCTTCCAGCGATAAAGAGTTGGATGGTTTGGATGAGGCGGTGCGCATCGCAAAAGACAGCGGTGCGAGGGTTCATATTGACCACCTTCATTCAACAGGAGGTACTTTTCACATGAAGGAGGCCCTTACAAAGATAAGGGCGGCCAACGCCCAGGGTCTTGATATGACTTGTTGTGTTTATCCATATTCATTCTGGGCAACCTACTTGCATTCGAAGCGGTTTGATGAGGGTTGGCAAAGGCGGTACGGTCTCACTTACAATGACCTGCAACTGGTGGGTACGGGCGAGCGACTGACGCCTGCCAGTTTTGCACGATATCGCGAAATGAAAAAACTGGTTGCTGTTCCTGAGGGAACCATGCCGTTGAACGAGACAGTTGACCTCGCACTCAAAGAAGATTTCTGTATGATAGGCTCGGATGGAGGAATTGAGTACGAACCCCATGCGAACTCTCATCCACGGGGAGCTGGGTGCTTTGCTACTTCGATTCATCATGCCAAGGAGCTCGGACTTCCTTTGGAGAAAATTCTTGAGAAAATCGTCTCGCTTCCCCGCAGTTTGATTTTACCGGCAATGAAACAAAGAGGTATCCTGGCAGATGGCGCCTGGGCCGACCTTACGGTATTTGATCCTGACAATGTGAATGGCAAAGCCACTGTAACAAATCCAAATCAATTCTCTCATGGAATTGAAATGGTCCTGGTCAATGGCAACATCGCTTACAAAGAGGGAAAGCACCTCATGCAAAGCGGAGTCGGAATTCATTACTAATTTCGCACCCCATGCCGCCAGTAACCCGGAACCCAGAACCCAGAACCCTCTCATGAAGAAGGTCCTCATCATCACATACTACTGGCCTCCATGCGGTGGCATCGCCGTTCAGCGCACACTGAAGTTTGTGAAATACCTGCAAGAGTTTGGATGGACACCCATCGTGTATACTGTTTCAAATGGTGAATACCCGGAATTGGACCCTTCTTTGGCGCAACAGGTACCTGCTTCGGTAGTGGTTTTGAGAAGACCCATCTGGGAGCCTTACCAGTTGTATAAGCTCTTCACCGGAAAGAAATCAAACACAAAGGTCAACCGGAATAATCTTCGATCAAAAGAGAAAGGCAGTTTGACCGAGCGTCTTTCATTTTGGATTCGAGGCAACCTTTTTATCCCTGATACACGACGTTTCTGGATTGGGCCTTCGATAAAATTTCTTCGGAAGTATTTGCAGCATGAGAAAGTAGATGCGATCATTTCGACAGGACCACCTCATTCAACCCACATGATTGCGATGGGTGTTTCCAGGGATTTGGGGATTCCCTGGCTGGCCGATTTTCGGGATCCATGGACTACCATGGATTACTATAATGATCTGATGTTATCCCCTTTAGCTGACAAGCGACATCACACGCTCGAGAAGAAGGTATTGCAGCAAGCCGACGCGGTGGTTGTTGTGGGTAGTTTTATCAAGAAAGAGTTTAATGAAAAGGGAGCCCGTCGGGTGACGGTGATCTCCAATGGTTACGATGAGTCTGATTTTGTAACGGAAGGAGCGGTTGGCCTCGATCCGGAATTCACCCTGGTACATATTGGCTCTTTCTTTCAGCGGCGTAACCCGTTTTCACTTTGGAAAGCCATTGAGGCACTGAAATCAGAAGGGCACCCTGCGGGGCGTCTTATTAAGATAAAATTAATCGGGAGGGTAGACCCATCGGTATTGAGGTCCATTTCAGAAAACGGATTGGACGAGAATCTTCAGTTGATTTCTCAAATGCCCTTTCATGAGGTTATCTCTCACATGAAGTCAGCCCAGGTTCTTTTGCTTCCGATCGATGATTTTTCTGGATCAAAGTGGGTCCTGACTGGAAAGTTGTACGAGTACCTGGCAGCAGGAAGACCCATTCTCTGCATCGGCCCACGGGATGGCGATGCGGCCCATGCCATGGCGGAAACCCAGGCGGGCAGCATTTTTGATTTCGCTGACGTCACCGGGATCAAGAACCACCTGGTAAAGCTGTACGGGCAATACACTACGGGTGATTTGAGAATCACGGGAGGAAGAATTGAAAAATATTCCCGCAAGGAACTCACCCGGCAACTTGCCGACGAATTGAACCATATCTCACCATGATCAAAATCATTACCATCATCGGCGCAAGGCCACAGATCATTAAGGCTGCAGCGATCAACCGTGCGATCCGTGAACGGTATGCCGACCGCATCCGCGAAGTCATCGTTCACACCGGACAGCATTATGATGAAGGGATGTCGCAGGTGTTCTTTGATGAACTTGGCTTGCCCAAAGAAAACTATAACCTGAATGCCGGCTCCAGTTCACATGCCGTGCAGACTGCATCGATGATGATTGGCATCGAAGAGGTATTGATTAAAGAAAGGCCTGACTGCCTGTTGCTTTATGGTGACACCAACTCGACCCTGGCGGCAGCGGTGGCAGCGGCGAAAATACATTTGCCGATCATTCATGTGGAAGGTGGTGTTCGCTCCTTCAATAAAGGTTTTCCTGAGGAGATTAACCGCCTGATTTGCGATCACCTCTCAACCCTAATCTTTGTTCCAACACAAAACGGGGTCGAAAATCTTTATCGCGAGGGATTCAATGAAAAGAATACCGCCCCCTTCTCCATCAATCATCCCAAGGTTTACTATTGCGGGGATATCATGTATGACAACAGCCTGTACTTTTCGCAGGTGGCGGAAACCAAATCGAATATTCTGAAAAGATTGAATATCGAAAAGACCCGGTTTGGTCTTGTCACCATGCACCGCCCCAGCAATGTCGATGATGTGACTGTGCTGAATGGATTGTTTGAGACATTTCATGACATCGCCGTAGAAAGCAAGATGACGCTTGT